>JASJCH010000037.1 GCA_030066075.1 Woeseiaceae bacterium | reverse complement strand
ATCGTCGTCGCCACCTGCGCGATGCTGAGCGGCATCGGCGGCGCGGCGCTGTTTACTCCCATTTTCATTCTCGTGTTCCCGCTACTCGGCGAGGAGTACGTGCTGGCGACGACGATGACGGCCGTTGCCGCCGCCCTGTTCACGCAAACCTTCGGTTTCCTGTCCGGCTTCATCGGCTATTACCGCCGCAAGCTCATTGACTATGAACTCGCCCGCCGGATCCTCCGGGTCTCGATCCCGGTCGCGATTCTCGGAGCAGTTGTCGCGAACTACGTGCCCGGCAGTGTGCTGATCGCGAGCTATGCGATCCTCGTCGCCGTGCTCGCTTACGTGATGTGGCGCAACCCGATCAAGCCCGGTGATCCGGCGGTGCATCTCGAGGGACGCGTCGTGGTCGAGAAAACCGACTCGCGCGGCCACACCTACAGCTACGACCGCCCGGAACTGAGTCCCGGGAACTACGCGATCACGGGCGTCGGCGCCTTCCTGACGGGCATGGTTTCCGTCGGCATCGGCGAGGTCACGATCTCCCAGCTCACTCGCAAGGGCATCCCGATCGCCGTCGCCGCCGCGACCTCGGTGCTCGTCGTGATCCTGACGATCGTCTTCGCGACGGCCACGCTGGTCGTCGAATTGATACAGGCCGGCGGCTGGACCGCGGTGCCCTGGAACCTGCTCATCTACGACATTCCGGGCGTGCTGATCGGCGGCCAGATCGGCCCGCGCCTGCAGGGCCTCATACCGCAGCACCGCATGCGCCAGGCGATCAGCGTGTTGTTCATGTTCCTCGCGATTGCGATGATGTTCGTTGCCCTGCGTAACACCGGCATGCACTAGCTCACGCACTGGGAGGCAAGACATTGGAACTCCGGGAAAAAGTAATCGCAATCACGGGCGCCGGCCGCGGCCTCGGCGCCGCGACGGCGTTACGTCTGGCTGGCCAAGGCTGCAACCTGGCGCTGATCGACCTCGATGACGATGCACTCGCGGCGACCGCGGCGGCGTGCAATGACGCTGGCGCCCCGAAGGCCGTTACCTATAACGTCAACGTCAGCTCGGAACCCGATGTCGAGCAGCTGTTCGCCGACATTGGTGCGGAGTTCGGCGCCCTGCACGGGCTGATCAACAATGCCGGCATCACCCGCGACGCGCTGACGCTCAAGGTCAGGGATGGCGAGGTAACTTCAAAGATGTCGCTGGCGGAGTGGCAGCTCGTCATCGACGTTAATCTGACGGGCGTGTTCCTGTGCGGCCGGGAAGCGGCCGCGAAAATGATCGAGCTGGGCTGCGAGGGCGCCATCGTCAACATCTCGTCGATCTCACGCCACGGCAACATGGGCCAGGTCAATTACTCGGCAAGCAAAGCCGGCGTGCAGGCGATGGCCGTCGTCTGGGCCAAGGAGTTTGCGCGCTTCGGCATCCGCGCGGCGTCCATCGCCCCCGGGTTCATCGGCACGGAAATGGTCATGGCCATGAAGGAAGAAGCCCGCGAGAAGCTGGCGTCACATATCCCGCTGCGGCGCATGGGCGACCCTGACGAGATCGCCAGCACCGTGCAATTCATCCTGGAGAACGACTACGTGAGCGGCCGCTGCTTCGGCGTGGACGGCGGGCTGCGGCTCTAGCGCCTCACCAGCTCCAGCGCGCGGTCAAAGTGGCGTTGCGGCCCGTCGCGTCGATGCCCGAGCCGTGCACGCGGTAGCCCGCGTCGAGCATGTTCGCCAGTTCCAGCGACAGCCGCCACGCATCGGTCGGTCGCCAGTGCGCGCGTAAGCCCAGGCTGGCCCACCCGGGCGTTCCCTCGGGATCGATCCGGGAGTCGCGTACGTCGCGCGCGCTGAGGCGGTCCTGGGCGCCGGCCATCCTCGCCCAGGCCTCGAAACCGAACACCGATTCAGGTGCATACTCCAGGCTGATGAATCCGCTGAGCGGCGGTATCCGATCCCCCGGTTCGTCCGCGCCGCCGGCGACTCGCTGCTCGCCGCGGGTATAGGCGAGGTTTGCGTTGATGAACCACTCAGCGCCAATCTCGACGCTCGCTGTCGCCTCGACGCCGTAGATCTCGGAACTTGCTGCGTTCACGCTCTGGGTCACCTCGCGGCCTTCGGGGGTCACGTCGCCGGTTGCCACCGACGTGATGCGATCCGTGTAATCGAGGATGTAAGCCGCGATCTCGAACTCGGCCACGGTGTTGCGGTAGCGAACGCCGACGTCACCGTGCACGACGTGCTCTGAGTCGAGGCTGGTATTCGGGATATTGAAACGGTTCCCGGGGCGATTGCCCAGCGTGCCCAGGTCGAAGACATTCGGCGCACGAAAGCCGTAGCCGAGGTTGGCCGTGAACTGCCATCCGGCATTGATCGTGGCGACCCAGCCGATGTCGCCACTGACTTCGGTGTTGTGTACCGACGTGGACACGATTCGCGTGCGCACGTCGCTGAGCCGCGCCCCGACCGTGACGGCATGCCGGTCGCCGACGGCCCAGGTGCCGTTGGCATAGGCGGACAGCATCTCCATGCTCGACCCGTTCGGGAAACGCGACGTCGCTGCGGTTGGCTCTCCGGTGACGATATCTTCACGCACGCGGCTGCTCGACACGTCGTCGTAGTAGAGGTCGAGGCCCGCGATCCAGGATCCCGTCAGGGTCATCTGGCTGCCACTGATCGTCAGGCCGAAAAGGTCGCTGCGATTGTCCTCCAGCGTTCGCTGGGGTGCGCCGAGGTCGCGCGTCTGGCGGTCGTCATCGATGCGCTGCCAGCCGACGTCGACATTCCAGTCGAGCCCCAGGGCGCCCTCCAGCGACTGAAAATCGGCATGAACGAACGTGCGGCGGTTGGGCCGGAACCAGAATTCCGATGACGCGGGTTCGGTCTCACCGAAGCCCGGCACGAGTTCGTCGGTGCGCGGCGTCTTCGGTTGCTCGGCATACTGCAGGTCGATCGACCACGACGTGTTGTCGTCAGGGCGCGCCAGCACCAGCCAGCGAGCCGAACGGGCCGTGTAGCCGCTCGGCCTGACCGTGTCGCCGCCGCCGATGCGACGGTCGCCAATATCGGCGTACTCGGCGCTGAACGAGGTTGCGAGGCTGCGGTTGCCGGCGTCGACGGTGGCGCCGATCACCTGCGCCTCTTCGGCCGTGCTTGCGGAGGCGAAAAGCTCGCCACGCCATTCGGTGTCTTCGGATTCGAACTCGGGACGACGTGTCACGACCTGCACGACACCGCCGATCGCATCCGAGCCATACAGCGACGCCGGGGTGCCACGCAGGACTTCGACGCGTTCGACAGCCGTCGTCGGCACGAGCGCGAAGTACTGGGTCGGCGCGCTGCGGAAAATCGCGTTGTTCAGGCGCATGCCGTCAACCAGATGCAGGACGGCGGAGCCCTTCTGGCCGCGAACGATGGCGGCGCCCTGCCCCGGCGTGGTTTGCTGCAGGAATACCCCGGGCGCGTTCCTCAGCGCGTCGGTGAGCAGCACGCTGCGCACGACCTCGTCGCGCTCGACCGTGCCGAGACTGATCGAGAGCTGGTCCTCGGCCACGGCACGGCGCACCGCGGTCACGAGGATCTCGTCGATCTCTTCGGCATGCGCAGGGAAGCAGGCAATCAGGCAGGACGCCAGAAAGAATGTTCGGGTCAGTCGTTGCAAGTCGGCTATCCTATCGCAGATGAAGACCCACGCGATACGCATTCACGAATACGGCGGTCCTGAAGTTCTGACCTGGGAAACCGTAGAGGTTCCCGAGCCGTCCCCGGGTGAGGCGCGCATCCGCCACACCGCAATCGGCCTCAACCTCATCGACACCTATCACCGAACGGGCCTCTACCCACTCGAGTTGCCGAGCGGCATCGGCTCGGAGGCCGCCGGCATCGTCGAAGCCGTTGGTGACGGCGTCACCGAGGTCGCCGTTGGGGATCGCGTCGTCTACACGGGGATGCCGATCGGTTCGTATGCCGAGCACCGCAACTTTGCGGCAGACCGGCTGGTGCCGATTCCGGACGCGATCTCCGACGAGGTCGCTGCCGCGGTGCTGCTCAAGGGTCTGACCACCTGGTACCTGCTGCGGCGCAGCTACGCGGTGCAGCCCGGCGATGCAATCCTGCTCTATGCCGCCGCCGGCGGCGTCGGCTCGCTGGCCAGCCAGTGGGCGCAGCAACTGGGTGCGACCGTGATCGGTGTGGTCAGTACCGACGAAAAAGCGGATCTTGCGAGAGCGCAGGGCTGCGATCACGTCATCATGGCTGACGACGATATTGCCGCCCGCGTGCGCGAGCTGACCAATGGTGAGGGTGTAGCCGCGGTCTACGATTCGGTCGGCAAGGACTCGTTTACGGCGTCGCTCGACGCGCTGCGCATGCACGGCACGATGGTGTCGTTCGGCAACGCGTCGGGGCCGGTCGACCCGGTCTCGCCGCTGGAGCTGGCGCAGCGCGGGTCACTGTATCTCACCCGCCCGGTGCTGTTTCATTTCATCCGGACGCGGGCGGAACTCACAGCCGCGGCCGGAGAGCTATTCGATGCGATGGAAAACGGTATGTCCGTTCGAACAGGACAAACCTATGCGCTCGAGAACGCCGCGCAGGCGCACCTCGATATTGAGGCGCGCCTGACGACAGGATCTACGGTGTTGCTGCCCTAGCGACTTAGAAGCGCCAGACAACTCCAACGGTTGCCATGTCGACGTCGGCATCATCGAACTCGTGCAGCTCGTACTCGGCGCGAAGTTCGATCGAGCTGAAGTTCAGGCGGAAGCCGAGACCGTAGCCGAGGTCGGTGCCGTCGTCCGAACCCGACAGGCCAAAGGCCTCGAGGTCGGCATCCCACGATACGTAACCTACCTTGACGAACCAGCCGAACACGCCGAAGTCCATGCCCGCGAGGCCGAATGCGCCGATGCCATCGGCATCAACTGCAGCCGGAACCTGCAGGAGTTCACCACCCTGTGAACCAAAATCGAGGTAAGCGAGCTCAACCGCAAAATCGAGGACCGGCATGTCGAAGATGTAGCCGCCATAGGCTTTCCACGACGTGTCGTTCTCATCGAAGTCGTCAAATTCGACGCTGGTATCACCTACCGAAGCGCCGAGATAAAAACCCGAATCGGCCTGCGCCGCCGGGGCCAGTAGCAGCGACGCTACAGCGGCCGCGCCAAACAGTCGTACTGTCGTTGCGAACTTCATCAGAAGTCTCCAAATGTTTACCCAAGCGCCGCCAGATTAAGCGAATCCCGCTACTCGGCGGTGACGATCAGTTCACACTTCAGTGACGTAATGACCATATGTTGCGCAGGCGCTACAAAATAGCGATCGTAGGAGCGGCCCATGGCCGCGAATGAGCCAGGGGCTGCAGCCGCGATCGCGCCCATGGGGCGCTCCTACAGATTCAGTGTAATTCGGACGCCGTAGGTGCGCGGCGCCTCGAGGAACGGCGCCCCCGGACCCGGGTCCGTCACCGGGTTGCCCGTTGCAGCAGCCGACTGCACGTCGCTGTTCTCGAGGTTCTTGCCCCAGAGCCCGGCCGACCACCGGCCATCGCCGCTGTGCCAGGTGAGCGCGACGTCGGTCTTGGTGTAACTGGCCTGGTACATGCCCGGCGAGTGCGAGAAATTGCCCCAGAAACCGCTTTCGTAACGGGAGCTCAGGTCTGCGCGAATGTAGGCGCCTGCGGGCAGCATCCAGTCGTGCACGATGCCCAGCGTCACGGTCCAATCCGGCGCGTTCTGCATCTGGTTGTCATTGAAGACGTCGAGCGAGTCCTCGAGAAAGTCGTCATAACGCGCATTCAGGTAGCCCAGCGAGAACGAGAACTGCGTGTTCTCGAGACTGGCCGGCGCGTAGGCGATGTCCGACTGCAAGCCCCAGATGCGCGTGTCGGCGCTGGTCAGGAAGTTGCTGCCCGTCGCGGCGTTGAAGGCCTGGGTCAACAGGTTGTCGTAGATGTAATAAAACACTTCGTTGTTGAAGACCAGCCGCCCGCCGGCAAGCCGGCTGCGCGCGCCGACCGTGAACGACAGCAGCTCCGAGGCCTTGGTAACCGAGTCCGGGAAAACGTCGAACGTGCCCGGCTGGAAACCGGTCTGCGCCGTGGCGTAGACCAGCGTCTCTTCGGCCGCGTCGAACTCGACGCCGAGCTTCCAGTCGACGTTTGTCCAGCTGTCGCTGTTCGACCAGGTCGGTGGCGCCACTCCCGTGAACAGGGCGACGGGATCCTCGTCCACGGCCGGCGCCACGACGATGTCGGGCTGGAAACCGTTCGCCCGGCGATCGTCGTCCGAGAAACGGCCGCCCGCCACGAGGCGCCAGTCGTCGGACAGCGCGTAGCGCAACTCGCCGAAGACGGCCGTGCCGCGCAGGCGGTGGTCGCGCACGTCGCTGGCATCAAGCCACGCCCCACTCGGTGAACCCGGGAACAGCTCGTCGGGTCCGAACTGGATGAACAGCTGGCCGGTCGTCTCGATCTCGTACGCGTAGAGGCCGCCAAGCCAGGTCAGCGCGCCGCCGTCGTCGTAAGCGAGGCGCAGCTCGTGCGTCACCTGGTCGATAGTCTGGTTGAAGTCGCCGTTCTTGTGCGTGAGCCAGTAGCCCTGGCGCCACTCGAAATCAAGGTACGACGGGATGTAGGTCAGCGCCAGCCGCTCGTTGATGTCCCAGTTGAGCTCCGCGCCTATGAGCGTCGTTTCCCAGTCGCGCTCCTGCGCGTCAATCGGACCGAGCGTTGCGTAGACCGCGAGGTCCCCCTCGAGGCGATCGTCCCAGGGATCGCTGTTCGGGAATGCCTGGCTCTTGGGATTGGTCAGGTTGCCTTTGCTGAGCAGGTTGGCGGCGAAGCCGTCGCGGCTCTCGAAGTGACCCCAGACGTGAAGCTCGACGCTGTCCGACGGCGACGTCTCGAATGCCAAAAAGCCCGCGAAATCGTCGGCTGAATCGGCGTCGCTCTCGAGGTAGCCATCGCGTTCGTAGTAGCTCAGCGAGGCGCGCAGGGCGGCGCTGTCACCGAGCGGTACGTTCTGCGTCACCGTGGCCCGCAGATGCGCATAGTTGCCGGCCTCGACGGTGGCGTGCGTCTCGAAGCGGTCGGTCGGCCGCACCGTGATCGTATTGACGACGCCGCCGATTGCGCCGCGCCCGTAGAGGGTGCCCTGCGGCCCCGGCAGGAACTCCATGCGCTCGATGTCGACGAGCGAGGCCGACGTCACCTCGCGCGGCACATAGACACCGTTGATGTTGTAGGCGTTCGGCGGCTCGATCATCGGCAGGTCCAGCGTCGAACCAACCCCACGGATGTAGATTTCTGTCGACGCCGATTCCTTCTGCAGGCGCACGGACGGTACGAGGTTCTGCACATCGGCGAGCGTCGTGACGCCACGCACCGTGAATGTCTCACGCTCGATCGCTGTCACGGCGGCGGGCGTGCTTTGCAGCAGCTGGGCGCGCTTCTGCGCCGTGACGACGATCTCGTCGAGCGGGCGACGGGTGTCTGCATCCTGCGCGCTGGCAGCGCCTGCGATCATTGCGAATAGAATCGCAGTGGTTATTTTTTTCATTGGTGCCTGATCGCGGCCGTGGGCCGCTCCTACAGTTTGAACGGCAGCGCGGTGTCCGCCTTGATTTCCTTGAGTACGATGTTCGAGCGTACCTGGGAGACGCCAGGCAGCTTGAAGATGAATCCGTCGAGAAAAGCGTTATACGCATCTATGTCCTCGACGACCACCCTGAGGTGGAAATCGGCCTCGCCGCTCGTTGCGTAGCATTCCAGCACCTCGGGGTGCTGCAGCACCTCGCGCACGAAATGCTCCACGTGGGTTTGCTCGTGACGCGCCAGCGAAACGTGCACGATCGACGCGAGGCCGAAGCCGGCCTTGCGCGCGTTCACGATGGCCGTATAGCGCTCGATGACGCCGCTATCCTCGAGGCTCTTGACCCGGCGCCAGGTCGCCGAACTCGACATGCCGACCGTCTCGGCGAGTTCCTGGTTGGTGCGGCGGCTGTCGCGCTGCAGCTCGGCGAGCAGGCGGCGGTCCCTGGTTTCGAGCATCCGGGTCACTCCTCTGGCGATATCCGGAATATTCTACCACTCAATAGTATTGTATAGGTAAATTCTTTCGTTCTCTGAGCAGATAGCGGGAAACCTGGTGCCCTTTTTCGCCGAAAATGGGATTTAATATCACTATGGCTACCCCTGCGCACTCGCTACCTCACTTTCCCCTCGACAACTACGAATTGCTCGACCGCTATCGGCGCGAGTCGGGCCGGGTTTTCCTCACGGGCACCCAGGCGCTCGCGCGCATTCCGCTGATGCAGCGCACGCTCGACCGGGCGGCCGGCCTGAACACGGCCGGTTTTGTGTCCGGTTATCGCGGTTCGCCGCTCGGCGCCGTCGACCAGGAGCTGTGGCGCGCGAAGGCCTTCCTCGACGAAAACGACATCGAGTTCCTGCCGGCGGTCAACGAAGACCTTGCGGCGACGGCCGTGCTGGGCTCGCAGCAGGTCGAGACCGACCCGACCCGAACGGTCGATGGCGTATTCGCGATGTGGTACGGCAAGGGCCCCGGCGTCGATCGCGCCGGCGACGCGCTCAAACACGGCAACGCCTACGGCAGCTCGCCGCACGGCGGCGTGCTCGTCGTGGCCGGTGACGATCATGGCTGCGTATCGTCCTCCATGCCGCACCAGTCTGACGTCGCATTCCTGACCTTCATGATGCCGTGGCTCAACCCGGCCAACGTCGCCGAGTTCCTCGAGTTCGGCCTTTACGGCATCGCGCTGTCGCGCTACTCGGGCATGTGGGTCGGGTTCAAGGCGATTTCCGAGACCGTCGAGTCGGCCATGTCCGTCGAATTGCCGCCCTACCCCGAATTCGTCATTCCGGATTTCGAGATTCCGGCCACCGGCCTGCACTACCGCTGGCCCGACCTGCCGGGCCCGCAGATCGAGGAACGCCTCGAGGCCAAGAAGGCGGCCACGCTGGCCTTCGCCCGCAGCAACGCGATCGATCGCAGGATCTTCAATATCCGCGGCGCCCGCTACGGCATCGTGACAACCGGCAAGGGCCATCTCGACCTCATGGAAGCGCTGCGCATGCTCGGCATCGATCGGGCCGAGGCCGAACGCATCGGCCTCGATGTCTACAAGGTCGGCATGGTGTGGCCGCTCGAACTGCACGGCGCGCTCGAATTCGTGCGCGGCAAGAACGAGGTGCTCGTCATCGAGGAGAAGCGCGGCATCATCGAGAGTCAGCTCAAGGAGTACTTCTACGACCACCCGGGCCAGAAACCAAAACGCATGGTGGGCAAGCACGATGAAAACTTCGAGCGGCTCGTGCCATGGATCGGTGAACTCAATCCGATCCAGCTCGCGCAGATCGTCGCGCGGCGCCTCGATGCCGAGTTCACCGGACTGAACCTGACCGCCCGCGCCGACAAGCTGCTGCGCGGCGATAGCAACCTGATCAAGATCGAGGGCGCCAACCGCATGCCCTACTTCTGTTCGGGCTGCCCGCACAACACGTCGACGCGAGTCCCCGAGGGCTCCAGTGCGCTCGCGGGCATCGGCTGCCACTTCATGGCCAGCTGGATGGACCGCGAGACCGAGGGCCTGCTGCAGATGGGCGGCGAAGGCGTCAACTGGATCACGCGGTCGAAGTTCAATGGCAACCGCCATATCTTCCAGAACCTCGGCGACGGCACGTTTTACCACTCCGGGTCGCTGGCAATCCGCCAGGCGACCGCCGCCGGCACTAACATCACGTTCAAGATCCTGTTCAACGACGCGGTCGCGATGACCGGCGGCCAGCCGGTCGACGGCCCGATCTCGGTGGCGGCAATCGCGCACTCGGTCCGCGCCGAGGGCGTGGAGCGTATCGCTTTGCTATCGGACGAGCCCGACCAGTTCGACGCTGCCGACTTCCCTGCCGGCACGACGATCCATGGTCGGCGTGAACTCGATGCCGTGCAGCGCGAGCTGCGCGAGATCCCGGGCGTCACGGTGCTGATCTACGCGCAGACCTGTGCGACCGAGAAACGCCGCCGCCGCAAGCGCGGCAAGCTCGAGGACCCGAAGAAGTTCGTCGTAATCAACGACCTCGTCTGCGAGGGCTGCGGCGACTGCTCTCTGGAGTCGAACTGCCTGTCGGTGATTCCCAAGGAGACGCCGTTCGGCCGCAAGCGGCAGATCGACCAGAACAACTGCAACAAGGACTACTCCTGCGTTAACGGTTTTTGCCCGAGCTTCGTGACCGTCGAGGGTGAGCGACAGCCGCCGCCGGCTGCGCGTGACTCGAGCGATGAGCTGGCGCGGGCGATGGCCGGCGTGCCGGACGCGCCGCTGCCAGCAATCGACAACTGCTATGACCTGCTTGTCACCGGCGTCGGCGGAACCGGCGTCGTCACCGTGGGCCAGCTAATCACGATGGCGGCGCACCTCGAGGGCAAGGGCGCCAGCGTGCTCGACTTTATGGGCTTCGCGCAGAAGTTCGGCACCGTGATCAGCTACATTCGCATCGGCGACGAACCTGCCAGCATCAACCAGGTCCGCATCGAGCAGGGCCGCGCCGACGCGCTTATCGGCTGCGACCTCGTCGTCAGCTCGTCGCCGCGTGCCTCGGTCGCTTACGACCCGGGTTACACGCGGGCGCTCGTCAACACGGCCGAGATGACCACGGCGGACTTCGTGAAGCACCGCGACGCGAACATGCAGGCCGCGCGGCGCATCAAGGCAATCGGCGACGTCGTAGGCAAAGACAACCTGTCCACGCTGGACGCCAACGCCCTCGCCGAGCAGCTCCTGGGCAACACGATCTACGCCAACGTGATGATGCTCGGCTGCGCCTGGCAGAAGGGCCTGGTGCCGGTGTCCCTCGAGGCGCTCAAGCGTGCGATCGAACTCAACGGCGTGGAGATCGACAAGAACAAGCAGGCCTTCGACTGGGGCCGCGTGGCGGCAGTCAACCCCGACGCCCTTGCCGTAGGAGCGGCCCATGGCCGCGAAACAGGCGAGGATCGCGCCCATGGGGCGCTCCTACAGGACGTCATCCAACGCCGCGCCGACTTTCTCATCGATTACCAGGATCAGGCGCTCGCCGATCGCTACCTCGCGCTCGTGCAGCGGGTTCGCGACACCGCCGCCAGCGACGATGCGCTGGTGGAGGCCGTGGCGAAGAGCTACTTCAAGCTGCTGGCCTACAAGGACGAGTACGAGGTAGCGCGGCTGCACACGCAGACGGGTTTCCTCGACGAGCTGCGCGCAACCTACGGCAACAACGCAAAGATCAGTTTTCACATGGCGCCGCCGCTGATCGCGCGCAAGAAGGACGCGCGCGGCCGGCCGCTCAAGAAGCAGTTCGGCCGCGGCACGATCACGCTCATGAAAATGCTGGCCGGCATGCGCCGCCTGCGCGGGACACCGTTCGACATCTTCGGCTACTCGCACGACCGGCGTCTCGAGCGCGCGCTGATTGGCGAGTTCGAGAGCAACGTCGAACGCATGCTTGCCGGGCTCGACGACGGCAACCGCGACGCCATGCGCGACATGGTCGCTGCTTACATGGACATTCGCGGTTACGGTCCGGTTAAGGACGAAGCCGTGGCCGACGTTGGCGACCGGATTCGTGCGATCATGCGCGAATGACCATCGAGTACGCGTTCGAGTCCACCCCCGACATCGGTTCAACCCAGCCCGTTGCACACGGCATCCACTGGCTGCGCATGCCGCTGCCATTCTCGCTCGGGCACATCAACCTGTGGCTGCTCGAGGGCGACGACGGCTGGGCCGTCGTTGATACCGGCCTGCATACCAACGACAGCAAGGAGGTCTGGCAGCAGACAATCGGCGCGCTCATGGTCGACAAGCCGATCCGCCACGTCGTGGTAACCCACCTGCACCCCGATCACGTCGGCTGCGCCGGCTGGCTGACCGACGAGTACGGCATCGACCTGTGGATGACCCGCGAGGAATACCTGCTTTGCCGCGTGCTCGTGGCCGATACCGGGCGCGTCGCCCCGGATGAGGGCGTGCACTTCTACCAGGCGGCCGGCTTCCCGGAAGAAGCGCTCTACAGTTACAAGAAGATGTTCGGCATGTTCGGCAAATACGTGGCGATGCTGCCGGAGGCTTACCGCAGGCTGCAGGAAGGAGACCGGCTCGATTTCGCCGGCCATACCTGGGAGGTGTTAGTCGGCCGCGGCCATTCTGTAGAGCATGCGTGCTTCTTCGACGAGGAGCGAAAGCTGTTCGTCTCCGGCGACCAGCTGCTGCCGACAATTTCGTCGAACGTTAGCGTATATCCTACTGAACCGAACGCAAACCCGCTCAAGGACTGGCTCGATTCTTTGCGGATGCTACTGAGAAGATTGCCGGAAGACGTGCTCGTGCTGCCCGCCCATGGCAAGCCGTTTCGCGGTGCCCACGGCCGGCTCGACGAACTCATCAAGGAACACCTCGACGGCTGCGATGCGCTACTCGAACTCTGTAGCGAGCCGAAACGCGTGCTCGATACCTTCCCGGCGCTGTTCAAGAGCAAGATCTCGGACAGCAACCTGATCATGGCGACCGGCGAAGCCGTGGCGCACCTGAACTACCTGATCAACGAAGGTGAGATCGTCGTCGAAGAAGACGCCGACGGCGTCAATTGGTATCGCCGCGGCTGAGCAATCGGTCGCGGACAAGGTCGGCGATGGCCAGCGTTGCGGTCAGGCCCGGGGACTCGATGCCGAACAGGTTCACGAGCCCGGAGACACCATGCGTTTCGGCGCCCTGGATACAAAAGTCTCTCGGTTCGTCACCGGCCCCCTGCAGCTTGGGCCGTATGCCGGAGTAATCCGGCGCCAGCGAATCGTCGGGCAGCCCCGGCCAGTACTGGCGTATGGCTTCGTAGAACGCCGACGCGCGAGCGGGGTCGACGTCGTAGTCAATCTCGTCAACCCATTCCATGTCCGGGCCGAAGCGCGCCCTGCCGCCGAGATCCAGGGTCAGGTGCACGCCGAGCGCGTACTGATGTGGTACCGGGTAAACAAGATGCCTGAACGGTGCGCGGTGGGTGTACGAGAAATAATTGCCCTTGGCCAGGTGCCCCCGCGGCACGTTGTCAGCAGGCATGCCTGCCAGTGAATGGGCCACCTGCTGGGCCGACAGCCCGGCGCAATTGATGACATAGCGGGCCTCGATTTCCATATCCGTATCGCCGGCCACCTCGAGCAGCACGCCATCGCCGGTCACCGTACCGCCGGTCACGGTCGATTCGACGGCCAGCATGCCACCGTGGCTCTCCATATCGCCCTGCAGGCTCAGCATGAGCCCGTGCGTGTCGATGATGCCGGTGGATGGCGACAGCAGCGCGGCAACACACTCGAGTTCGGGTTCCAGCTCGAGCGCCGCGGCGCGCCCGAGCCTCTCGAGGTCGGTCACCCCGTTGGCTTCGGCCACGGCCATGATGCGCTGCAGATCCGGCAACTGTTCTTCACTCGTCGCCACGATGAGCTTGCCGCATTGCGAATACTCGATCCCATGCTGGCGACAGTAGTCGTAGAGCAGCGCTTTCCCATGCACGCACAGCCGCGCCTTGAGCGAGCCCGGCGCGTAATGGAGCCCGGCATGAATGACCTCGCTGTTGCGCGAACTGGTCGAGGTGCCGATACGATCTTCCTGTTCGAGCACGATCGTTTCGAGGCCCGCGACCGCCATGGCGCGCGCGACCGACAGGCCGACAACACCCGCACCGACGACGACACATTCAATCGACTCGGCCACTGCTCCCTACCATGGCTGCGATCCTGTCCTCATCCCAACCGAGCTCGCGCAGGACTTCTTCGGTATCGGCGCCCAGCCGCGGCGCGTGGTGCCGGATGGGGCTGGTCTCGCCATCGACCTTGATCGGGTCGCGCGCGTATCGATAGGGCCCCTCGGTCGGGTGCTCGTCATCCTGCAACAAACCGACGGCGGCGTAGTGCGGGTGCTCCCCGATCCTCTCGAGGTCAATCACCTCTGAGGCTGGAATGGAATGCTCGGTGCAGAACGCCAGCCACTCCCCGGTGGTCTTCTCCCTGACGATGTCGTCGAGCAGCCCGTAGAGCTCGTCGGAATGCTTGATGCGCTCGCCACCGGTCGCAAAGCGTTCGTCGTGCCTGAGCTCCGGCAGGCCGGCAAATTCGAAGAAGTGGTGCCAGTTGTCGGTGCTGTACGGCAGCACGACGATCCAGCCGTCCTTGGTGCGTCGGGGGCGGCGATGCGGCGTACGAATGCGCGAGTAACTGAAATCTCCGTGCTGCGGGCGGAACGTCTGGCCGCCCAGGTGCTCAACGAGGTTGAAGGCCGCCATGGTCTCGGCCATCGGCACCTCCAGCGTCGCGCCCTTGCCCGAGCGCTGACGATCGAACAGTGCTGCGGCGATTGCGAACGCGACGTGCACACCCGCAATTTTGTCGGCGAGGATGCTCGGCACGAGCTGCGGGTCGCCGCCGTGCCAGGCGAAGGTGGACGCGAGGCCCGAAGCCGCCTGGATCACGTCGTCATAGGCCGTCTTGTCGGCATTGGGCCCGCCCGCGCCGAAGCCATTCGCCGCGCAATAAACAATGTCGGGCCGCACCTCGCGGACGCTTTGCTCGTCGAGGCCGAGCCTGTCGACGGCCTTGCGGCGCAGGTTGGTAACGAACACGTCGGCGGTCGCAATCAGGTCGCGGACGGCCTGCGCCCCGGCATCGGACTTGAGATCGAGCATGACGCTGCGCTTGTTGCGGCTCATGCTCATGCTGAACGCGCCCATCTTTTCGCTGCGCATGGGCTCGTAGTCGCGCAGCACGTCGCCCGCGGGCGATTCTATCCAGATGACGTCAGCGCCCATGTCAGCGAGCATGCGCGTCGCCAGCGGTCCCATGACGACCGTGGTCAGGTCAACAACGCGAACACCTTCGAGCAGCATGGGCCGTTACGTGAAATTCAGCGCCTCGCCAAAGTGAATCGAGATCACGATGAAGAACGCCCCCAGCGCAAAGATCTTGAGCATCAGGGGACCCGCAAACCGCAGCCACGCCGTGTACGGTACCCGGCCCAGCGCCAGTGCCCCCATGACCAGCGCACTGGTTGGCACGATCATGTTGGTAAATCCGTCGCCCATCTGAAACGCGAGCACAGCCGTCTGCTGCGGCACGCCGGTCAGCGTTGCAAGCGGTGACATGATCGGCATCGTTACGAAAGCCTGCCCGGTGCCCGACGGAATAAAGAAGTTCGTCACCGACTGCACCACGAGCATGCCGAGCGCAGACACGTCCGCCGGGAAGCCCTCGAGCGCGGAGGCGATCGAGTTGACGATCGAGTGGATGATCTGGCCGTCCTCCAGAACGACGGCTATTGCCCGCGCAAAACCGACGATCAGGGCCGGCGCCGTCAGCTTGGCCGCACCCTCGATGAATGTCTGGCTGACCTGCACCGGGCCCATTCGTGCAATTGCCGCACCGAGAATGCCGATGCCGAAGAACACGGCGTTGAGTTCGAGTATGTACCAGCCGTGCTTCGCCGCGCCCCAGACAAAAAACACCAGGCCCGCAAGGAATACCAGCAACACACCGATCCGCGCCTTCGTCAGCTCGATATCGTCGGGTGCTTCAAAGCCGGAGCTGTAGTCGATATCCGCCACGTAGCTTGCAGACGGATCTTTTCGCACTTTCATCGCGTAGCGGTACAGGTGATGAAAGCCCAGTAGCAGGAATGCGAACAACATGATCAGCCGGAACTCCCAGCCTGACGTGAGCGGCACGCCCGCGATGTTCTGTGCGATCAGCACACCGAACGGGTTGACCGCGGCCGTGCCCCAGCCGATGCCGTAGGGAATCCACACCATGCCCATGGCCACGACGGCGTCCATGCGCATGGCCAGCGTCATCGTGACGATGATCGGTATCAGCGGCACGTACTCCTCACCCATACCGATCGTGAATGCCCCGAGACTGAACATGAAGAAGCAACCCGCCATCAGTATCCACGGACTGTGCCCGAGTCTTGCGACCGACCGATGCAGCGCGGCGTCGATAGCGCCGGTCTTGCGCAGCACCTCAATGACACCGCCGACGATAAATATCAGGAAAATGATGTCCTGCGCATCCGCCAGTCCTTTCGTGATTCCGATCAGGAAGTACCAGGGCGGCAGCGAAACCTCATCTTCAGCGGCTACCGGCGCGTAGGTCCCGGCGATCACCATGTCGCGCGACGGGTTGTCGGGGAATGGCATCGTCTCGAATGCGCCTTGCGGCACAACGTACGACAGCAACTGCGCGAAGATGATGATGCTGAAGATCAGGACCAGCGAATCGATGTTGATGCCGCGTTTCTGCATGGGTTTACCCCTTGTTGTTATGGCGGCAAGAATAACAAATCGTTCGCCCGGGCGGGCTCCAACAAAAAAAGGCGGCCGACCGGCCGCCTTTTGATGCCCGAGCGAGCGCTGTGCGGTCGCTAGCCGCGCTGTTTGGGGCGCTGACCGCGACGATCATGGCGCCGGTCGATCCCCGCGCCGCGCCGATCGAGGCGGCGATCGATGTTTTCGCCACGGCGATCATGGCGACGATCGATGTTCTCGCCGCGGCGATCGAGACGCCGGTCGGCCCGATCGCCCTTGCGGTCCAGGCGCTCGGACAGGCGGTCGCGCCCCGCCGCTTCGGCACGATCCGACTTGCGATCGAGGCGGTTGTCTATGCGATCGCCCTTTCTATCCAGGCGTTCCTCGGCACGATCGCCGCGATTGTCGAGGCGATCCTCGATGCGGTCGCCGCGGTTGTCGAGGCGCTCCTCAATGCGGTCGCCGGTGTCTGCAAAGGCAGCGCCGCCGATCACCAGCAGTGCAACGCCGACTGCGATAGCTTTCCTGGTATCCATATCCGTTCTCCGTTGTATCCATACGTAAAGGGTGTCTTCAGTAGGAACAACGGCGTACGCGCCGGATGGTTGACACGGATTATGTCAGGTGCGGTGGGTATCGATGCCGACGACCGTCGATGTGTGCTTCAGGCTCTGCGTGTCCTCGTGGCCGTCGACCCAGCGCCGGAACCGCTCAGCCGGCATCGGCTTGGCAACGAAGTAACCCTGCACCAGGTCGCAACCGAGCTGCCGCACCAGCGCATACTGCCGGTCGGTCTCGACGCCCTCGGCGACAATACTGAGATCCATGGCCTTGCCGAGCGCGATGATGGCCTGCACGACGCGCTTGTTCGACTCCGAGTCGACCAGCTTGGTGACAAACGAGCGGTCGATCTTCAGCGTCTTGACCGGCAGTTCGGCCAGGTAACTCAATGACGAGTAACCGGTACCGAAGTCGTCAATGTGAATGCCGACACCGAGCTTCGAGAGGTCGCTGAGTATCGGGCGGGCGATGGTCAGGTCTTCCAGTAACGCGGTCTCGGTCAGCTCCAGGTTGATGAGCTCGCGATCGACCGAGCGTCGGGCAAGGACTTTCTTGACCAGGCTCACGAGGTCGACGTTGCGCAACTGGTGCGCCGACAGGTTCACACTGACCGGTACCTCCCAGCCGCCGTCGTCGCGCCAACTCGCAACGTCGGTGCACACACTGAGCAATATCGATTCGAACAGCAGGTCCGAGATGCCCATCTCCTCGCTGAGCGGGATGAAATCCAGCGGCATCACGACGGTGCCGTCCGCCCGGATCCAGCGCGCCAGGGCCTCGACGCCGGCCAATTGGCCGGTCCGGATGCTCTGTTGTGGCTGGTAGAAGGCCTGGATCTGGCCGTTCTCGATGGCGCCGCGGAATTCGGCTTCCATGTCGAACTTGTGCCGCGCGCGGTACCGCATCTCGCTGTGATAATAGGTAATCACGTTGTCCAGGCTGCGCATCGAACGATGCAGCGCCGCCTCTGCGCAACGGAAGACGAGGGCCGAATCGCGGCCGTGGACCGGGTGCCAGGCGACACCCATGCTGGCCTTGAGAAATATGTCCCGACCTTCGATCAGGAACGGTTCCTCGACGAGCGACTTGACCTGCTCGGCAAGATCGCGAATCGCCGCGTCATTCTCGACCCCGGGCATCAGCACGGCGAACTCGTCGGCGCCGAACCGCCCTATCACCGCGCGGGCGCCCTTGCGCTCCTCGACGAGGGCGCGTGTCAGCCGGTTGCCGATCGACTTCAGCAACTCCGTGCCCGCGTCGTAGCCCATCGTCTCATTGATAAAGCTGAAGCGCTCGATATCGAGTAGGACAACAACCGAATCCCCGTCGCTGTCCTCGGCCCTCTCGATCATGGCCTGCAGCTCGTCGAGCAACAGCAGGTGATTGGGAAGGCGCGTGACGGGGTCGTAGTAAGCAAGCTTGTGCAGCGCCGCCGTGCGCTCCGCAACACGCTGCTCGAGTTCCTCGTTGGCCTGCCGCAGGGCCATGTCCGCATGCCATTTGCCACACAGCGCCGCGGCAAGCTGGCGACATTCGGCCGCGTGGAACGGCTTCTTGAAGAAGAAGACCTTGTCGGCCGGCGGCACCTCGATCTCGAGCTTGTCGATCTCGGCGCCCACCGAGCCGGTCACGACGACGATGTTGACGTCCGGGTCCAACCTGCGGATGCGCTTGGCGGTTTCGATGCCGTCCATGCCCGGCGGCATGCGGATGTCGAGGAATACGATCGTGTAGCGCTTGCCGGCCCTGAGCGCCTCTTCGACGGCCTGTACCGCCTGCTCGCCCTGGGTGCGGGTATCGACATCGAACCGCGCGGCGCCGGTCTCGTCGGTATCGTCACCGAAGAGGACTTTTTCGAGCTCCGAGAGCGTCGTCGTCGCGCTGTCCGGCTCGTAGTCCTCACCGAGGCAGCGCTGGTACTCCTCGATGATTAACGGATCGTCGTCAACGACGAGGATGCGATTGAAATGGATGTCGCTGAAACTACTCACGGCTCAATGCTCCCGGACCATGTCTGCGACGTCCTGCGCAAGCTGCGAGAAACTCAGCGGCTTGTTGAAGTAGTGCAGCTTCATGGGCGGCGGTACGCGGCGCTGCAACTCCTCGAGCGGAATGTCCGAGTAACCCGTCACGAACACGATCTCGACATCGGGATCGAGCTCGCGAATCCGGCTGCCAGCCTCCACGCCGTCAATGCCTGGCGGCATCCGGACGTCGAGAATGACGACGTCGAAGGGGTGGCCGTCATTGGCGGCCTTCTCGGCGAGCGAGATAGCGTCGTCGCCCTGGCTGCAGGCGACTACGTCGAAGTGAGGCTCATCGTCATCCGCGTCGCCCGGCTCGAACAGCTCGGCAGCCAGTGCATCGAGCGCGCGCATTTGCTGCGTCGATTCCGTATCGGAAAACGCATCGCGATAAGCCTGCAGGATATGCTCGTCATCGTCCGCGATCAGCACGCGAATCTCGTTGCCATTGTGGTGAGCGCTCACACTCAACCTCCCTGCGCCGCCGGCAACAGCACGTGAAACTTGGCGCCCCGGTCCGAACCCTGGCTGTCGGCGATGATTCGCCCGCCCATGCTCGCAACCGCATTCGCGCACCAGTGCAGCCCGAGACCGGTCGTGTCGCCCTGGGCCTTCGACGAGTAGCCGCGCTGGAAGACCTTGTTGCGGACGTCCTCCTCGAAGCCGGTGCCGTTATCGCTCACGGTCAGCTGCACCATGCGGGTCTCGTCGATCACGGTGTCGCTTGCGCTCAGCTTTATGCGCCCCTGCTCCCGGCCAGCCCGCTGGATGGACTCGTAGGCATTGAGAATCAGGTTGCTCATGACCTGGAGCAGGCTCAGCCGATGCGCGACGACACGGTAGTTGTCGAGTCGCGAGTCGACCTCGAGGTCGACGGCCGTGGACGTGTCCTTGGGCAGCACGAGCGCGGCCTCTTCGACGACCTCGTCGACAACGAGACTCTCCGAGACCGGCGCCGCCTTGGTGAATTTTTCCTGGTCCGCCAGGATGCCTTCGACCTGCCGCGCCTGGGAGGCCACGACACGGAGATCGTCGTTCGCTTCGCCATGCACCTCGTTCACCCGCGCGAACGCGCTCTCGAGGTATTGCAGCAACTTCCCCACCTTGTCGGGATCGCAGTCCGGGTCGCGGAGCTGCTCGAGGGCTTTGTCGACGTGCATGGCGTCGGTCACTTTGAATGCCTTGCCCAGCCGGTCGAGCCCGTTAATCATCGGCGTCATCGCATTACGAATATTGTGCAAGACCTCGGCGGCAGTATCCGCTTTGCCCGCCTTGAACGACTGCTGCAACAGCGCCGCGCGGGTCTCGTGAACCTCGGAGGTTAGCTTGTCGTACTGCGCGGCCAGCGCGCCGATCTCGTCGTCGCTGCTCAGGTTCAGTTGATCGGACAGGTCGCCGCTCTTGCGCGCCTTGTCGATGTGGGTTTTGAGGGCCTCGATCGGGTCGATGATGGTGCCTTTCATAAACCCCCACAGCAGGATCATCAGCAATACGCCGCCGGCGGCGAGGAGTAACAGCGCCACGCTGACCGTGCGCGCGCCCAGCATCGTAATATCGCGCGGCGTATCCGCGCTGACGAGCAGGTAGGGATTGCCGAGAATGTCGGCCAGCACAACGCAGTTGGTCACGGCGGAATCCGATAGCCGAATCGGCAGCGTGCCGAGCGGTATGTCGCTCAGATCGCGCTCGCCTTCGATAACGTATTCCTCGACCAGCATCCAGGACATGTCGACCTCGGTACGTTGCCGCAGCCGCTCGAGCCGTGCGAGGTCGAGAAATTGCGCCATGATCAGTGCGCCGGCTACCGGGCCGGACCCATCGTTGCGTAACACCGGGTACGAGCTGACGATCATCGGGCCGAATGCCGTGTCGACAATGCCGACGCTACGGCTGTCGGGCGAGTCGCGCTGCGTCAGTAAACTCGCCGCGGGATCACCGGGTCCGAGCAATGCGAGTTCCCCGATCGGCTGCTCGCCGCCGTCGATGAGAAGCTGGCTCCACTGCAACTCCCCGTCCTGCGTGTAGATCGCCAGCATGTCGAGGCCCAGGTTCTGCAGCGTCGAGCGGTCGAGGTTGGACTTCCTGAATGCCGGATTGCGGCCCGAAACATACTCGTACATGTCGTCCCAATCGGCCCAGTCGAGGGTAACGGCGACGAGATTGTCGATGTCGGTCTGTATCGCCTGCTCGGCCCGGACCAGGTCGGCATGGGCAGCCTCGAGCTCGACTTCCTCGAAAGCCGGCGCGATAACGGTACGCAGGATCAGGTAGACGCCGACGATAAACAGGGCCATCGCCAGCGACAGCCGCAGCGACACTTTGCGTTGCAACGAACGCTTTGCCCCGATATTTGACATAACATTCCCGCTGACCGGACATAAATCGTGACCGGATTGACCGAGTGTACGAATCGGGGCCCGGGGCCGGCGTGACTAGGGTCTCAGTTCCCAGGCCAGCAGCACATTGCCGGGCATTTGGCCAAACATCCCATAGCCGGAATAGACGAACAGGCGCGCGCCGTCGACGACGACGCCGGACAGGTCGATCGCGCCGCCATGGCCGGGGACGCCGTTGCCCGCGGCAAACTCACGACTGGTCTCGATGACCCGCAGTATTTCGCCGCTCGCGGCGTCGAACAGCCGCAGGCGGCCGTCGAGCGCGCCGGCATAGACGACGCCGTTGGCGTGCAGTGGCGCTGCCGAGTGGCCGTAGTAGAACGAGCACTCCGGCCAGAGATCGTCCGGCGCAGCATCCTGCATGGCCACGAGACCGATGCGCGGCGCAGCCGCCGGATCGAACGCGCAGCCGCGCTCGACGAGCTGCGACCAGCGCACAGCGCCGGTTGCAAGGTCCAGGGCGTGCACGCCCGGCCTGGGCACGTAACCGTCTCGCTGGCGGGGCGGATCGGCTACCGTGACCCAGACCGTGTCGTCGGATGCGGCCACTCCCCAGTGAATGCCGCCGTTCGAGGTTCCCTGGCTCAGGCGTCGCTGCCAGATGACCGCGCCCGAGCGGTCGGGATCCAGGGCGTGCACCTGGCCCGACTTCTGCCCCGCGATGATGATGTCGCGCCCGTTGGCGTCCCGCGCCAGCGTGATGCCGCCGCCGAAGTCGAAGTCGGGACCGGCCGGGTCCGGGCAATTGGCCCGGCCGAGATGACACGCGACGTTCCAGATATCGCCGGCGAGCGCCTGGAAGACCCAGACCTCTTCGCCCGTCGCCATGTCGAGCGCGATGACCGAATCGCTGTTGTGCGTTGCCGGCGGCGACAGGTTCTGGCCCGTGCCGATATAGATCCTGCCGCGCTCCGGGTCGATGGCCGGCGTCGTCCAGACGGCCGCGCCGGACGGACCCCAGGTGTCGGTGCCGGCGCTCGTTGTGCCGACCTTGGTCGCCTGCGGTGTCGTCTCGTAGGTCCAGAGCAACTCGCCGTTCACGGCGTTGATCGCTGCGACGCCGCCGTGCGACCGGCAGCACGGGTAGGCGTCGACGCCCGCGAGCGCGGTTTCGAACGTGGAAACGGGCACGAAGAGGACGTCGTCGTGAAACGCGAGCGAGCCGCTGATGACCGACACGGCGAACCAGCGCTGCGACGAACTCCAGCGCATGCGGCCATTGTTGGCGTTGACGGCATAGACGGTGCCCAGGTCGTCGGCAAAGAACAGCGTGGGCTTGCCGTCGCTGGTCGTGTCGAGGTTGAGCGACGAGCGCACGGCGCTGTTGGCCGCGAAGCGCCAGCGTATGCAACCCGACGCCTGGTCGAGTGCAAACACGTTGCCATTGGACGTCGCCACGAACAATACGCCGTCGGCGGCTACGGGCTGCGACCGCATCTCGGTCGCGCCGGGTACGGCGAACACCCAGCTGAGTTCGAGGTCGTCGACGTTGCCCGGCGCGATGCTGGCACCGGACTCAATGGAGCGCCGGTTGCCGGAGCCAAAGCCCCAGTTATCCTCCGGCCCGGCCGACACCGACACGGGCGTATCGTCAGCGCACATCTGCCCGCCAATCCACTCGTCGCGCGCCTGCGTATTGGCGCTGCTCAGGTACTTGGCGATGGCGTAGCGATCGTCGGAGCTCAGGTGCGCGGATTGCTGCATCATCACGCCGAATTCGAGCGAGCGTGCGATGCGCGAGAACGGCATCCGTTTGAGCGTCGCGAGCTGCGGCGCCTTCGCCTCGGGCAGCGAATGGCAGGCATCACAGTGCTGTTCATACAGCGACGCGCCCTGCACTTCGATCGGGTCCGCCGGCAAACCGGGATCGACGTGGATCAGGGTCGGCTGCCCATCCTCGATCATCCAACTCGGGAAGTGCGAGTTGCTCGTGTAGACACTGCCGTCCGCCGCGATCTCGATATCGCGAGTAAACGTTCGCTGGCGCGGCATCGGATAGACGCGCCAGGTTTCGGTCTGGATGTGAAACGACATGATCGTGTCGGACTGGTTGCCGTTGACCCACACCACGCCGTTGTCTCGATCGACGTTGAGCGCATACGGCGTCTCGCTCGTGACGGGCAGTTCGAAGATCTCGAACTCGCCCGCCACCGGGTCGTACATCGCCAGCTGGCCGTCCGAGAACGCGACGATCCAGAGATTGCCCTCGGCATCGATGCGCAGGCGGCGCGGACCGTGAAACGGTGTCTCGATGACGGTCACTTCTCCGGTCCCCGGATCGATGACGGCGATGTCGTCGGCATACAGCCGCGCAATCCAGACGCGACCGTCGACGGGCGAAATGTCGATGCCGTAGGGCATCGGGAACCCGGTCGTCTCCCAGTCGAGGTCGGGGCGGCTGTCGACGAAACCGTTGCCGAGCCGGAACTTGATGACCTTGAGCGCCGCCCATTCCATCATGCCGCGCGCCGGGATGTCGTAGACCGTGAACTCACCGGTCGCGCGGTCGAACATCGCGACCTGCGACGACAGCGCCAGCGTGAACCACACGCGGTCTTCGGCATCGATGCGAATCGTGTGCGGGTAGAAACCCTCATCCATCCTGTGGCGCGTGAACGCGCCCGTGTCCGGGTCGAACTCGACGATTTCCTGCTGCATCGACGGCGTCAGGAAGATATGGCCGTCCACGGGCGAGATCGCAAACGAATGCACGCCCATATAGTTGTCGGTCTTCGGGTAGGTGGCCATGCGATTGCCGAGGATGCCGCCGGGCTCGGCGCCTTCGTCGTGCGGTACCTTGAACACCTCGTATTCGCCCGATGCGGGATCGACGGCGTAGATGCGATCCATGAGGTTGTCGCCGACGTAGACCTTGCCGTTGGGGTGCAGGATGAAGTCGTGCATCTGCGAGAATCCGTCACCGATCGGCCATTCCGTGATCGTTGCCGCCGCCAGGTGCGGCTGCCAGGCCTCGAACTCGGGCAGCGACTCGTGCTGCTCGATCAGTTCCCGGAACGCGCCGACGATCCCGGTCGGCAGGTCGTCGGCGAAGTCCTCGCTGGCCATCGCGCCGTACATCTGCATCCGGTCGATGATCGCGGCCCACTGTTGCTCGGTCCGCGCCGTGCGCATGAACGCCGAGGCCGGCTGGTGACAGAAGCCGCAGTGGCGTAGGAAGTGCTCGCGGTACAGCGCCGGCTCGTCGGCCCAGCCGAAGTCGAGCCCGGCGAGCCACAGGTTTGCCGGCTTGCTCTCGGCCAACTCGCGCGGGTCGGTGATCGCCTCGAGCGCGACGTCGACATCCATGTCGCTGTGCGACACCTGGACCAACACGTCCCGGTAGCCCTGTTTGCGAACGCGGTAGCGATGCTCCCTTTCTGTCGCAACGGGGTCGAAGTCCACCTGGCCGTCTTCATTGGTGAAGCGCGACTGCTGTGGCGCCACCCTGTTGATCACGCCGGGTGGCGGGTAGCCGTTATCGCTGGTGGCGACCAAATCGGCGCCGGCGACGCTCCGCGTCACCATGGCCAGCGGCAGCGGCTCGCCGTCGGAATCGGTGACCGTAATCGTCGCGGCAGGCAGCACCACTGGCAACAGCAGGACTGCAACAATGCTGCTGGCTTTGCTAAGCGGACTCATGACTCGCATTCCCCATCCCGGCATTCTACTCGCATTGCACCCGGGACTAGGCATTTGTAACGATTGCCCTCTTCCCGCAATTCGACGAAGATCGGCGCAGTTACGGGGGGATCCGTTATGAACGATAACGACCAGATGCCGTTCGTGGCGCCGTGCCGGCAGCTGTCGCCATGGGCGCCGTTTCGCTGGGTCGTGCGCGGCGTCAAGGACCTGATGCAGGCCCCGCAGCAGTCCCTCGCCTACGGACTGGCCGCCGCCGTCCTGATCGCCACGGTCAGCCTGGTCGCGTGGCTCAAAGGCAGCCAGTGGATCATGTTTGCGATGCTCGGCGGCTTCGTATTTCTCGCGCCATTGACCTGTATCGGCCTGTACGCCATCAGCGCCCAGCTCGAGCGCGGCCAGCCGCCGCTGCTGCGGCGCAGCCTGCGAGCGGCCTTCCGGCGCCATCTCGGCAACGAGTTGATCTTCGCTATCGTGCTGCTCGTCATCTTCCTCGTCTGGGCGCGCGCCGCCGTCATGGTGACGGTGTTCTTCCCGAACGAGGGCGAGGTCACGTGGCAGGATCTGTGGCCCTACCTCGCGTTCGGCAGCCTCGTCGGCTCGGTGTTCGCCGCCGTGACCTTCTGTGCCAGCGCGTTCTCGCTGCCGATGATCATGCATCGCGACGTTGACAGCATCACGGCGATCGTCACGTCGATCAACGCCGTCCTGCGCAACAAGGCGGCGATGATCGTCTGGCTCTCGATCATCGTGGCAGGCCTGCTACTGGGACTGGCGACCGCGTTCGTCGGGCTGGTCGTCATCATCCCGGTCATCGGCTATGCCGCGTGGCACGGCTATCTCGATACGATCGACGCCGAGGAGTTTCCACGCCACGAAATCGGCATCACGTCGGTGCCACGCGATTAGGACGTCTAAGACGGGACGTGGCTGAGCTGCAGCTCGCCGGCGAGCTGCGCCAGACGGCGGTCTTTCGTCCATAGCCGGGCATCTCCGGCCAGCGCTGTCGCGGCCAGCAAGTGCACGTCGATGAACCCGACGCCACGCCCCATGAGTTCATGGACATCGATGAAGTGCAAGACCTCGTCCTGCGACGCCTGTGGGGCCTGGGGTAGCCGCCCGAGCAGGTCGATGACCGTTTGGCGCGATTGAAGATTGCCACAAGCGAGTTCGCCGATGACGAACGGGTGCCCACAGACCCTGCCCTGCTCGAGCAGCGACTCAAGACCGGAGCTTCCCGATTTGAAATGATCGACCCAGACCGACGTGTCGGCCAGGATCATGTCGGCTTCAAACGACGCCGCTCCACCGGTTGCAGGCCGGGCTCGCTCCCGTCGAGCCGCGCCAGCCGCCGCGCGCTCTCGCGCTGGATAAGCGCACGCAGTCCCTCACGGACGAGCGCTGTCTTCTCGGTCTCGCCCGTGAGCCGCTGCGCCTCTTCAAGAAGCTCGTCGTCGATGTTCAGGGTCGTCCGCATTGCCTTCATGCCGCTACCGGTAGTACATACAAAATAGCATCAATTGATACTAATTTATATGCACTCGCGCCCCTGGCGAAAGCGTTGAATTTGGCCGTTTCGGCCAGGTTCGTCAGCCTGCGGCTGATCAAGCGCAATAACAAACTCATCAGGGACTAAAGAACTGAAACATCTCGAACGGCGGCTTTAGGGGTATCATGGACTTCCGCTACTCACCCAAAGTGGACGGTCGTAAACGACTGATCGCCGTGTGACTGTCCCGCTCAAGAACCTATAGACCGGTGGTGTTGCCTTGGTTTCACGGACAATCAAGACTATTCCGGTGCTGGCACTGATGCTGGTAGTAACCGGCTGCAGTTCGAGCTCGGATAGCGACAAGACCGAGGTGCTGTTCATCAAGCACCACTTGCAGGAATGCGTCGGGGTTGCACCCAGGACCTGCATGCTGACAAGGCCCAGCGCCAATGCGGATTGGACTTTCATGTACTCGGGCATTCAGGGATTCGTCTACGAGTGGGGCTTCGACTACGAAGTGCGCGTTCGATGGCGGGGTGTCGAGAATCCGCCTGCGGATGCACCAAGCAGGGTTTATGAATTGGAGTCGCTCAATAGCAAGACGCCGGTCCCACCGGGTACCTTGTTTGATTTCACGCTGCGATACGGGAGCGGAGTCGAGTTGGTCGACGATGGTCTCTACCGGCTTTACGGTAGCAGGGAGTTCAGTTGTGCACAGGCAGATTGCCAGTTACTGGAGGAACTCCAGGCACAGGGTATGGCCGTTCTGCTCGAGTTTGCTCACGATGCGACCGGGCCCTTGCAACTGACTCAAATCAAGTGCGCGGACTCGCCGGACATTTTTTCGGCCAGTTGCCTCTAGGCAAACAGTAAGAAATGCGCCTACAGCCACACACTGCGACGGATGGCCTCGGCGGTGATCAGCGCATTGATCGGATGAGCTTCTTACGCCAACGGTTGCGTCGATGAACGACCTAACCGATTCTAGTCTTCGAAATGTATCGTAGTTCACTAATCGCAGTGACAGCACTTGTTTTGATGTCCGCCGCCGTTGCTGAGACGGCAGATAGCGTTCTGGTCGATAAGTCTGACGAGAAGCTGTATCTGTTGAGGGAAGGCGCGGTAATCGCCGAGTACTCCGTCAGCTTTGGGGCCAACCCAAAGGGGCATAAGCAACAGGAGGGTGATGAGCGAACGCCCGAGGGCAGCTACGTACTGGACTACAAGAAGGAAGACAGCGAATTCTACAGGGCCATACACATCTCCTACCCGAACGAAAAGGACAGGGAGTCGGCCGCCGAGAGAGGCGTGGACCCTGGTGGCGCAATCATGATCCATGGCCAACGTAACGGGCTCGGCTGGCTGTCATTCATTACCCAGCGATTCGATTGGACAGACGGTTGTATCGCTGTAACGAATGGAGAAATGGATGAAATTTGGGACGCGGTTCCCGTGGACACGCCCATTGAAATTCGTGAGTGACCGGCCGCTTCTGGCTGCTGATTCAACCGGTCGACGCAACACATTGGTCAAAACGTTCGGCCGGTGTTTCGTAGTCTAACGTTTGCCGGGGTCGTCCGTTAAGTCGTCTTGCAACAGCGTTCAGCCTGTTCTGATG
>JASJCH010000111.1 GCA_030066075.1 Woeseiaceae bacterium | reverse complement strand
GCGTACTCGTCCGAGAGGAAGTCGTGGGGCCCCCACTGGTCGTTGAAACGGTGATCGCCGCGGAACGTCGCGAAGATCGGGTTGAGCGCCAGCATCTCCTCGTCGAACTCGTGGTAGAGCTGGTTGAGTTCGGCGACGACGTCAACGGCGGGCTCTTCGGCTGCCGGGGCCGCCGGCTCGGGCGTCTTTTCGCAGGCGGCGAGCACCAGTGCTGCGGCCACGAAACCAATTTGAATCAGTGACTTGCGGATCATCTTCTTGTCCTTATCGATTCCTGGAACAGGGCGACGGATATTACCGGTACCGGGTGCCGATTGCAGTAAGGGCCGGTCAGTCGTCGGCGAATATCGCGTCGATTGCCGCCATGACCTCGGGCGTGAACGCGTCGACGAATTCGAGCGCCTTCATGTTTTCTTCCACCTGTTCGAGCCGCGTCGCACCGGTAATGACGGAGCTGACATAGGGGTTCTGCAGGCACCAGGCGAGCGAGAACTGCGCCAGCGACGCGCCCATCTCACGGGCCAGCGGCTCGAGCGCACGCACGCTGGCAATGCGCCCCGGATCGGTGAGCAGCTCCTCGAGCCAGTCGTATTTCGAGACGTCACCGCGGCTGCCTTTTGGTATGCCATCGTTGTACTTGCCCGTCAGCAGGCCGGAAGCCAGCGGGCTCCAGGTCGTCGACCCGTAGCCATAGTCCTCGTAAACGGTGTCGTACTCGGGCCCAAAGCGGTGCCGGTCGAACAGGTTGTAGATCGGCTGCTCGACGACCGGCTTGTGCAGGTGGTGCGTTTCCGCAACCTGGATGGCGCTCAGGATCTCGGCCGCGGACCACTCCGACGTGCCCCAGTACAGCGCCTTGCCGCGTTCGATCATGTTGTGGAAGGCCCAGACCGTTTCCTCGATGGGCGTCGTCGGGTCGGGCCGATGGCAGTAGACGATATCGACATAATCCATGCCGAGCCGCCGCAGCGAGCCGTCGATGCCCTCCAGGAGGTACTTGCGATTGAGCGTATTGGACTCGTTGGGACCGTCGTGCAGCCCCCAGAACAGCTTGGTCGAGACCAGGTAACTGCCACGGCGCCAGCCGAGCTTCTTCAGGGCGGCGCCCATGACCTCCTCGGACTGTCCGTGCGCGTAAGCCTCGGCATTGTCGAAGAAATTTACGCCCGCATCGTAAGCCGCGGCCATGATCTCTGCCGCCATGTCGATGCCGAAGCGCGTCTGGAACGTGATCCAGGAGCCCAGCGACAGCTCGCTGACCTGGATGCCTGCTTTACCTAAGTGCCTGTATTTCATGCATCAAGCATGCCATTGATTGCGGTTGAGTACACCGCCTAATAGGCGTAGTCTGAGGTTATCGTTGAGAGGAGAATGCGATGCGACAACAACTCATAGAAGCGCTCATGTATCCCCGCCTGCTGCTCCAGCAACTGATCGACGACCACAACTACCACCACAAGAACATGTTTGAAGCCACCGGAGAACGGTGCAATCACTGCACGGGTGAGGGTTGCGGTTGGGAAACTTGCATGAAGGACTTCAGGCACTTCGACGACATGACCGAAGAAGCTCTGAGCGTTTCTTTGCGTGAAGGCATCAAGTTTGTCGAGGCGCTGCACAAGCACCTGCGCCATGACGAAACGACCAGCACCTTCGAGTACTGCAACTGGATTCGCAGTGCGGAGCACCTGCTAGAGGAGGTGGAACATCATCTCCTGCATGTAGATGCTGCCGCGGTGCACCCCGAGCACTGATTGAAAAAACCCCGCTCATGCGGGGTTTTTTGTGGTCTGCCGATTAGCCGTCAGGTTCGGCCGGGCTCAACACGTCGGTGTCGTCCACGACCTCCGGCTCGGCCGGCTCGTCGGGCTCTGCCGGCATTGCCGGTTCGGCGGCCGCGCCGCAGTCCCAGCCCCAGCCCTCCAGCTTGGCGATGAACTCCGCCGCCTTTTGCTCGCAGTAGCCTTCCTGCGCCTGGGCGCTCCAGAGGACCTCCGACTCACCCGGGGCTTCGGTGTCCTTGAAGTAGTGCACCTCGCACGGCACCGTCACGCCCGGCTCGGTGAAGATCTCGACGCGCCGCACAAGGTCGCCGTGCGTGCACTGGTATTTGCCTGTGTCCTGCGACAACGCAACCGCAGGCGCTGCCAGGGCGAACATCAAGAGTGCCTGTACAGTCTTCATTTCTGCTCCTCCTGGTTTCCCATCATCATTGCGATCAGCGCCGAAGCGACACCGAGCACCACGATCGCACCGCCAAACTTGAGCATGTTCCACAAGAACGTCTCGCCGCTCATCATGCCGAATATCGTGAGTACGCCCATGATTGCGGCCATGATGACCAGCAGGAACGCGCAGATGATCGCAATCTTCTTCATAGCGTCGCTAACCCCTTATTACTCAATGGCTTTTTCCGCCTCACGCCGCACATAGTGCCTGATCGCCAGTAACTCGTCATCCGACAGGTGCTCAAAAATCGGCATGCCGTTCACCTGCAAGCTGCCGTCCCGCACCACGCTCGCAAACGCCTCCGTGGAAGCCAGGATCGGGGATCCCCGCAAGTCGGGCGCCATGCCCGCCGATACGGCATTCCAGCCGTGGCAGACCGTGCAACGCACGCCGTATTCGTAGGCGCCCTGGTCGGCCAGCGCATCGTCAATTTCGAACTGCAGCATCTCGATTGGCTGCGCTTCGGCGGCCGGCGCCTGCGGCGGCAGCGCCATCTCACCGTCCAGCGAGAATGCGACCAGGCGACGATCGTGCACGCCATAGGCCCAGCCGTTGGCTGCCGATATGTCGCCGCCCAATCCGGCCGCCCCGCCGCCCCAGCCTACGAGCACCGCAATGTACTGCTTGCCATCGACCGAATAGGTGACGGGCGGCGCCGAGATACCGAGACCGAGGTCGTGCGACCAGAGTTCGTCTCCCGTCGTCGCGTTGTAGGCGCGCAGCGTGCCGTCGACGCGACCCTGAACTACGAGGTTGCCGGCAGTCGTCATCGTGCCGGCATTGCCGATGCCATACATCGGAACCTCCCAGGCCAGGGTGTTCGTCACCGGGTCGCGCGCCTGCAGCGAGCCCGCAACGTGTGTGCGGTCCTCGATAATCTGCCAGCCGACGGCGGTGGTATCGCCCTCGAATACCGCCGACTGCCAGGAGTCGGGGTCGATACCCTCATCGTTGTAAATGGCTGAGATTTGCAGGACCGGGATGTAGACGAGCCCCGTCATCGGGTTATAGGACATCGCGTGCCAGCTGTGCGCACCGGCGGGCGTGGGCGAAATGCGTTCCTCGCCGTCCTCGTAGCGCGCGCCCGGCCGTTCGACGGGCCTGCCCGTCTCCATGTCGACGTGCGTGGCCCAGTTGATCTCCGCGTAGGTCTCGGCCGAGATCAGCTTGCGATTTTCGCGATCGTGCACATAGAAGAAGCCGTTCTTGGGCGCCTGCATCATCGCCTTGACCGTCTTGCCGTCGATTTCGAGGTCGGCCAGGACGATGTCCATGTTGGAGTTGTAGTCCCAGGTCTCGCCCGGCGTATTCTGGTAGTGCCACAGGTACTCGCCCGTGTCGGGATCGAGGGCCACGATCGAGTCGAGGAAGAGGTTGTCACCGCCGCCGGGGCTCCGCACTTTCTGGTTCCAGGGCGCGCCGTTACCCGTGCCGATGTAGACGACGTCGAGATCGGCGTCATAAGTAAAGCCGTGCCAGGCGTTGCCGCCGCCGCCATACTTCCACCATTCGCCGGTCCAGGTCTCGGCCGCCATCTCCATGGCCTCGTTCTCGAAGCCGTCTGCCGGGTTGCCGGGCACGATATAGAACTTCCACAGGAATTCGCCGGTCTCCGCGTCGTGCGCCACCACATACCCGCGGTTGGGGCCGGCCTCGGTGCCGCCCGAGCCGATCATGACCTTACCTTTGAATATCTTCGGCGCGCCCGTGTTGTAGAGCGGCATACCCTGGTCGTAGATGCGCTGGCTCCACACCTGTTTGCCGGTAGCTCGATCGATCGCGATCAGCCGGCCGTCCCAGGTCGCCTGGTAGACCTTGTCCTTCCAGATGCCGATGCCGCGGTTGTGCTCCCAGCCCACGCGCATGTCGGAGTGCTCGTAGATTTTCGGGTCCCACATCCAGATTTCCTCGCCCGATGTCGCATCGACCGCGCGGATGCGGTTCATGCTCTCGACGAAGTACATCGTGCCGTCTACGACCAGCGGCGTTGACACCAGGCCGCGCGCGTTCGGCAGGTCGAGATACCAGTCGACCCCCAGAGACGCGACGTTGCCGTCGTTGACCTGGTCGAGCGGACTGAAACGCTGTTCGGAATAGGTGCGGCCGAACGCCAGCCAGTTCTCACCCGCGGCTTCGTCCGCCATGGCCGCATCGTCGACCGTCACGCCTGCGGCGGCGTCTGCCACCGGCGGCGCTGACTCGGTTACGGCATCCGGCGCAGGCTCTTTCGAGCAGCCGGCCATAAGCCATAACAGGACCCCAAACCCCACTGCTACCGGTGTTCTCATTCGTTGTCTCCCGGTGAATGTCCGGGCCAGTTTAACCGCTATCGCGAAAACCGAAAAATTCCTTATCCGACTGCGGCTTATGCCTATTTCCAACGGGTTTGCATGGGTTCACATTGCAAAGGTACAGGTACAGCTCCCGGTGTTTTATTCCAGACCGGCCTGCCCTTCGCCGAATATCGAAAAAACTCATTATTTTCAGTTGCTTATTGACCGTAAGGTACACGGGAAGACTCATGCAAAAAACTGACACTGCCGCCGATACCAAATACTTGTTCAAGAGGAACAACACCTGGTGGGTCAAGGTCGCGGTTCCGAGGTCGCTGCGCAAGACCCTGGGCTACGATCTGCGGCGCTCGCTCCACACCCAGGACATCGAGGCGGCCCGCGAAGCACGCTGGCCCGCCGTCGAGGAATTTCGCAGCAAGATTGACGAGCTGCGCGCCGACCCGGGCGGCCACGCCGCCGCGGTCGCGGACACGAACGACGACGAGGCAACCGGCCGCGCGCAACAAGGCTACCAGCAGGTCGACCAGCACATCGTCGAAATCGTCAGTGACTCGGGAGAAGGCGCACAGAAATGCGGCCAGATCCTCGGCCTCGTCAGCGGCAAGATGGGCAATGGCGTCTGGACCGTCGAGATCATTCCGGCAGAGATTCAGCCGCCGGCCCGCGAACGCCAGGGCGCCAGCGGCATCCGCGTGCGCATGGGCTCGAAACAGGTGACCAACATGGGCGACGAGGCCGACATGGTCGTCGCATTCAATGAGCAGGTCCTCTACTCGCGCATCGACAACCACGCCTACAAAAAAGGCACCGTCGTGCTGCTCGACAACATGTGGGCCGAGGACCCCGAGGAGAAGATTCGCAACCAGTACCGCGACGCCGTGGTCGACTTCCGCGACCGCGGACTTGTCGTTCACGAACTCCCGATCCAGGAAGAATGCCTTAAGATCGTTCCCGACCCGCGCAAGGGCAAGAACATGTTCGTGCTCGGAATGCTGTGCGCGAT
>JASJCH010000110.1 GCA_030066075.1 Woeseiaceae bacterium | reverse complement strand
GGCCGTGGCGGCAGGGCAGGATCCGTATCGCTATCGCCGGGAGCTGCTCGAACAGGCCCCGCGGTTCCGCGCCGTGCTCGACCTGGCCGCCGAGAAGGCTGGCTGGGACGCGCCGCGGGCCGAGAACCAGGGCCGCGGCATCGCGATCCACCGGTCATTCGGCACCATCGTCGCAGAGGTGGTTGACGTCGAGGTCGTCGACGGCGAGCTGACGATTCCGCGGGTCGTCTGTGCGGTCGACGCCGGGTATACGATTCATCCCGACGGCATGGCCGCGCAGATGGAGAGTGGCGTCGCGTACGGTATGACCGCAGCACTGTACGGCGAGATCTCGATTCGCCGCGGCGCCGTCGCGCAATCGAACTTCCATGATTACCCGATGCTGCGCATCGACAAGGCGCCGGAAGTCGAGACGTACGTCATTAACAGCGGCGAGGCCCTCGGCGGGGCCGGCGAGCCCGGCACGCCGCCGATTGCCGCGGCGCTGACCAACGCGATCTACGATGCAACCGGCATCCGCATTCGCGAGCTGCCCGTGGGGCAGCAGGATCTCCGCAAGCCGGAGTTCCGCGACACCGATGCGGCCTGATAGCGAGGATTTGTTGTGAGCAAGGAAAGACTGCGCGAGTTACTGGCCGAACTCAGCACCGAGTTGAGCGAGGCTAGCGACATTGATGCCGACACTCGCGAACTGCTGGGCCAGCTGCACGACGATATCGACCGCATCACCGGCGAGGAACCCTCGAGCGCGGTCGAACGCGCCAAGAGCCTGGAGTCGCGGTTTGCCGCCAACCACCCGGTCGCGGAGCGTATCGCCAGGGAATTTGCCGACGTGCTGGCGAAGATGGGCATTTGACCAGTCGCGATATCGCGATCATCGCCGGCATCGCGCTGGCCGTCATCGCGGTGTTCCTGTTCGTCGAGCCAATCCCGCAGGATCCTGCCTACCATGCGTTTGCCGACAAACGCACAATGTTCGGCATCGCCAACTTCAACGACGTCGCGTCCAACCTGCCGTTTCTCGTGATCGGCGCCTGGGGCGTCGCCTACGTCATGCGGCACGGCCACACGGTCTGTTTACCGGGGCTCGAACTCGCCTACATCGTCTTCTTTTCGGGCGTGTTCCTGACGGCCTTCGGCTCGGGGTACTACCACCTCGCCCCGGCCAACGAGCCGCTCGCATGGGACCGGTTGCCGATGACGATCGGCTTCGCCGGACTGTTCTCGATTATCGTCGGTGAGTTCGTGTCGGCGCGCGTCGGGCGCCTGCTCGTCGTACCGCTGCTGCTCATCGGTATCGTGTCCGTGGAGTACTGGATATGGACCGAATCCATCGGCGCGGGCGACTTGCGGCCGTATGCAATGGTCCAGTTCCTGCCGATGCTGCTCATCCCGCTCATCCTGCTGCTCTACCGGCCCGCCATTGGCGACAGCAGGTTTTTCTGGGTGATGCTCGGCTTCTACGCGCTGTCCAAGATCACCGAGTTTCTCGACGCTGCGATCTTCGCGGCCGGTGGCATCATCAGCGGTCACTCGCTGAAACACTTGTTCGCCGCGGCGGCTACCGCGACGCTGCTCTATGCGTTGATGCAACGCAATCCGTCAGCCCGGGCAGCGAACGATGATTGAACCCCGCTATACGGGCCACTGCCATTGCGGAGCCCTTGGTTTTCGCTACGCAACCTACCGCGCTCCCGCAGAATGGTCCGTCCGCGCCTGCCAGTGCCGCTTCTGCCGCATGCACGATGCGCTGAGCACGTCGGATCCGGACGGTCGCCTTGCCTTTGTCCACGACGATGCCACGCAGCTGCAGCGCTACCGTTTCGCCTTGCAGACCGCCGACTTCCTGCTCTGCAGGCGCTGCGGCGTCTATATCGGGGCTACCATCGACATCAGCGACGCTAGCTACGGCATCATCAACACGCACGCGCTGGACACGCCGCCGGCGGATATCGCTGACGTTGGCGCAGTCACTTACGACGACGAGGATGTTGACGGACGGATTAGCCGCCGCGCGCAGCGCTGGACACCCGTCGTATCCGCCTAGCCCGGCGCTGAGCGCCAGACTTTCTCGATGACCTCGTCGAGGCCCGCCTCGAGGAACTTGGGCGGCGCGTTGGCCGTATCGTCGTAATGGTCGACGCATTCGAGTCCGGGCCAGTAACCGAGGAGTTCTTCGTCACTGATACAGAACGGCGGGCCGTCGGCGACGGACTGGTCGTAGCCCAGCGTGATCACGAGCTGCTCCGCGTCGTCGCTTAGCAGGGAGCGAACGTGCGCGGCGTAGCCGGGGCGCAGGTCGGCGTGCAGCGCAACGAGGGCTCCGCGATCGTAGTGAGCGTCGAACTGCACGTCGTTCAGCGCCATGAAGTCGCCGCAGTAGATCGTGATATCCACACCGACCGCATCGTAGCGGCGCAGGCTGCCGTCGATTACGGTGTGCTCGAGCTGCTGCTCGGCGAAAAAAGCCTCCACGGCAATCTGCGACACTTCGACCCCAACGACCCGGTTGCCCTGTGCCGCAAGCCATACAAGGTCGACCGACTTTCCGCATAAGGGCACGAGGACCGAGCGGCCGCTGGCGCGCCAGTGTTGCTTGAGGCTCGCATTGCCCTCGTCCTCATGCCATCCGATGCGGCCTTCCCGCCAGCGCTCGAGCCAGGTTTCCAAAATTAACGTCTCCTGCTAGGTATGAGCCGAAGTTTACCTGCGTGAACGGCAGCGTTACCATGCGGCGCGCCCCCGACCAATTATGGAAGGACATGCCATGAGTAACGCTGCACGTATCGATGGCAAGGCGAAGGCCGCCGAGCTGTCCGAGAAGATCACCGCTGAAACCACCGCCCTGAGGGACGAGCATGGCCTGCAACCCGGCCTCGCGGTCGTCATCATCGGGGAGGATCCGGCAAGCCAGGTGTATGTCCGCAACAAGGGCAAACGGGCCGAAAGTTGCGGCTTTTACTCGGTGCAGCATTCGCTCGATGCAGACACGTCGCAGGAAGCAGTCCTCGAGCTGATCGACGAGCTCAACAGCGACGACAAAATTCACGGCATCCTCGTGCAGCTGCCGCTGCCGGACCACCTGGACGAGCAAACCATCACGCAGTCCATCTCACCGACCAAGGATGTTGACGGCTTTCACTTCATTAACATCGGCAAGCTGACGTCGGGCAACATGGCGGACGCGTTCATTCCCTGCACGCCGGCCGGCTGCATGCTGATGATCGAGGATCACCTCGGCGCGGACCTGTCCGGGCTCAAGGCGGTCGTCATCGGCCGTTCCAACATCGTCGGCAAACCGATGGCGGCGCTGCTGCTGAAGGCCAACGCGACGGTCACTGTTTGCCACAGCCGCACCCCGGACCTGCCCGGCGTGGTTCGCGAAGCCGATATCGTGGTGGCCGCGGTAGGCCGGCCCAACATGGTCACCGGCGAGTGGATCAAACCCGGGGCGGTCGTGATCGATGTCGGCATCAACCGCATCGACGTCGAGGTCGACGGCGAGACGAAGTCGAAGCTCACCGGCGATGTGGAGTACGAGTCGGCCTGCGAGGTCGCCAAGGCCGTGACGCCGGTTCCCGGCGGCGTCGGGCCCATGACGATTACGATGCTGATGTTCAACACGCTGCGGGCCGCGCGCCTGTCGGCCGGCCTCGACTCCTAGGCAAGGATGTCGAGCGACGACTTTCGCACGATCTGGCTGAAACCCGGTGACGCCGGGACCGTCCAGATCATCGACCAGCGCCAGTTACCGCACGACTTCGTCATCCACGACCTCGCCCACTGGAGCGACGGTGTCGAGGCCATCCGCGACATGTACGTGCGCGGCGCCCCGCTGATCGGGGCGACTGCGGCTTGGAGCCTGTACCTGGCCGCGTTGCACGGCCAGTTCCCAACGGAGGAAGTGCGGAAGGCCGCGGCTGCCCTGCTGGAGTCGCGACCGACCGCCGTGAACCTGCGCTGGGCGATCGACCGCGTGATGCGCCAGGCGCAGGACACGCCCGCCGATGACCTGGCCGGCGTGATCCGCCGCGACGCCGAAGCGATTTGCGCCGAGGACGTCGAGATCTGCCTGGGCATCGGACGCGCCGGCCTGCCGCTGCTCGAGGCCATCGCCGAGCGCAAGGACGGCGGGGCCGTGAACGTGCTGACGCACTGCAACGCGGGCGCGCTGGCCACGATCAACTGGGGCACCGCGACCGCGCCGATCTACCTCGCGCACCAGCAGGGACTCGACGTACACGTCTGGGTCGACGAGACCCGCCCGCGCAACCAGGGCACCCAGCTCACCGCCTGGGAACTCGCCCAGAACGGTGTGCCCCACACGGTCATCGTCGACAACGCCGGCGGCCACCTGATGCAACACGGGGAGGTGGACATCGTTATCACGGGCACGGACCGCACGACGCGCAGCGGCGACGTCGCCAACAAGATCGGCACCTACCTAAAAGCGCTCGCCGCCAATGACAACGGCATTCCGTTCTACGTCGCCCTGCCCTCGACGACGATCGACTGGACCACGCGCGACGGTATCGCCGAGATTCCTATCGAGGAACGCAACGCGGACGAGGTCACGATGAGCTACGGCCGTGTCGGCGACGATCGTTGTGCCGTGCGCACGGTCGCGGAAGGTACGCGGGTCGGCAACCCGGCGTTCGACGTGACGCCGGCACGTCTCGTAACAGGCCTGATCACCGAGCGCGGCGTTTGTGCCGCCAGCGAAGAAGGGCTGGCAGGCCTCTTCCCCGAGGAAGCCGCCGGTTGAGCATCGACGAAGGCTATATCAAGTTCGAGAGCCACTGGACGCCGGGGCCGGCAGCGGACCCTGAGCTGACCGCCTTACTCGATCGCTGGCGCCAACCGCTGTTCGACGCGGGCCTGATCGGCCACTACGACGAGCTCGGCGTTGGTTACGGCAACCTCAGCGTTCGCGCACGCGACAGCGGGTTTGTCATCAGCGGCACCCAGACCGGTCACATCAGGAATACCGGCGGGCCGCACTACGCGCTCGTGACCGATTACGATATCGCCGCGAACCAGGTGTTCTCGACGGGCCCCGTGGAGGCATCGTCGGAGTCGCTGACGCACGCTGCGATATACGAGCTCGACGCGACGATCAGCGCCGTCGTGCACGTGCACAGCGCGTCACTCTGGGCGAAGCATCTCGGTCGCCTGCCGACCACGGCCGACGACATCAGCTACGGCACACCGGAAATGGCCCGCGAACTCGAGCGTCTTCTTCGCAACACGGCATTTGCGACGAGCGGCGTCGCCGTCATGGCCGGCCACGAGGAAGGCGTCATCGCGTACGGTCGCAGCCTGGAAGAAGCGGCAGGCCGGATTCTCGCGCTGCAGTCAGAACGCTAGCGCCGTCACTCGACGGCAACGCGTTCGAGGAAGAAACGAAAAGTCCGGCAGCTCTTGATGTCCGGGACCTTCTGGCCGGGCTCCAGCGGCAGAAATGTCGACGCCTTCACGGCTTCACGCGCCGGCTTTTCGAATACGCGATTACTGCTGCGTCGCACGGCGACTCGCCTGGTCCCGCCGTCCCTGTCGATGTTGAAACACACCTCGACCTCGCCCTCCACTCGCGCTCGCCGCGCCTTTTCAGGGTAGACGGGCACGACCGTGTGCAGGGGAACGCGCTCGACAACATCGTCGGCGGCCGTTTCGACGGCCGCCTGCTCGTCCGCGGTTCCGGTGAGCGGCAGCAATACGATCA
>JASJCH010000005.1 GCA_030066075.1 Woeseiaceae bacterium | reverse complement strand
GCCGACGGCGTTGACGTCATCAATTACTCGGTCGGCAGCTCGCTCGATCGGCTCACAGCGCCTGATGACATGGCGCTGATGGCCGCCGCCAAAGCCGGCGTCGTGGCGGTGGTCGCCGCCGGCAACGAGGGGCCGAATCTCAGCACGGTGGGTTCACCGGCCGGCGGGCCCTGGGTCATCGCCGCCGCCGCTTCGAGCCGCGACGGCAAGTCATCGCTCGAGGCCATGGAGATCACGGCACCCGCGTCGATCGCCGGCAAGTACGCGATCAAAGAAGCCAATTTCACGCCGCGGTTGCTGGACAAGGGACCGATCAACGGCGACCTCGTCCTTGCCGACGACAATGACGAGACCCTGGACGACGGCGCTGCCGGAACGACTTCGGACGCCTGCGAGCCGCTGGTCAACGACACCGAGATGTCGGGCAAGATTGCATTCATCCAGCGCGGTGGCTGCGAGTTCGACGTCAAGGTCAGCAATGCCGCCGACGCCGGCGCCGTGGCCGCTCTCGTGTACAACAACTCGGGCGACCCGATCGTCATGAACGGATCGTCCGGCCTGTCGGATATCCCGGCGGTGATGGTCGGCCAGGCTGACGGCAACCTGTTCCTCGCCGAGATCGACGCCGGCAATGTCGTTACCGCGCTGCTCGACACGCAGCTATTCATCAACGAGGACAATACCGGCAACCGCATGGCCGTGTTCTCGGCGCGCGGCCCCGGGCCGGCCAGCGACATCCTGAAGCCGGATGTAACGGCGCCGGGCGTCAATATCCTGGCCGGGTTTACGCCGGACGCCGCCAACGCGATGTCGGGCGAGAACTTCGCGTACCTGTCGGGCACGTCAATGTCCACACCGCACGTCGCCGGCGTGGCGGCTTTGCTACTGGAAGCGCACCCGGACTGGACGCCGGCGGCAATCAAGTCGGCGCTGATGACCAGCGCCCGCCAGGACATAACAACCGACGACGGCGAGACGTCCGCGCACGCGTTCGACTTCGGCGCCGGCCATATCGTGCCCAACGCGGCTCTCGACCCCGGACTCGTCTACAACGTCAGCAATGACGAGTTCGATGCGTTCGCCTGCGGCACGGCGTCGCCGGCCGTAAGCCAGGAGCGGTGCGATCAACTCGCTGCACAGGGATTGTCGTTCGCGGCCGCGGACCTGAACCAGCCCGCGATCTCGATCGGCCGCCTCGCCAGCCAGCGCACCGTGACCCGCCGCGTTACCAACGTCAGGGACGTGGCGGCGAGCTACACGGCCAGCGTCGAGGCGCCGAGCGGTATTGGCGTCGCGGTGGACCCGCCGGCGCTCACACTGCAGCCCGGTGAATCGGCCGAGTTCGACGTGACCGTCAGCATGCAATCGGGACCGCTCGATCTCTGGCGCTTCGGCTCGTTCTCCTGGTTGAACGGCGACCTGGAGGTTCGCAGCCCGCTCGCGATTCGCCCGATCAGCATCACGGCGCCGGCCCAGGTCACGCAGTTCGGTGCGAACGGCTCGGTCAGCTTCCCGGTGCAGTTCGGTTACACGGGCGCTTACACGCCGACCCCGCACGGACTGCGCTTGCCGCTCGTCATCAATGGCTTCGTCGACGACGACCCGACCCGGACGTTCTCGTTCCGCACGACCAACGGTGTTACCGCGCACCTGATCGACGTGCCACCTGACCAGGCCTACCTGCGATTCGCCCTGTTCGACACGCTGACCGACGGCGACGACGACCTCGACCTCTACATCTACTACTGCGCCGACAACGTTGACTGCGTGCGCGTGGGCGAGAGCGGCGAGCCCACCTCGAACGAGGAGGTCAACTTCCTGTACCCGAACGCCGGCCGCTATGCAGCGCTCGTGCACGGTTTCGCGACCGATAACGTCGCGGGCGGGCCCGGTGCGAATTACCAGCTGCTGTCGTGGGCATTCGGCCTGGTCGACGACCAGGGCAACATGACCGTCTCCGGCCCGTCGTTCGTCAACGCGGGATCAACCGGGGATGTGACCGTCACCTGGACCGGCCTGCAGTCCGATACGATCTATCTCGGCGGCGTTGGCCACAACACGCCGGATGGCCTGCAGGCCGTTACCGTGATTCGTATCGGTAACTAGGTCAGCCAGCCCTTCGCCTTCGCGGCAAGCGAATACCAGATCAGCAATGCGCCGATCAGTATCACGGTCGACTGGACGTAGACCGGGACCATACCGAGAACTTCGACCGTGTTCGTCAACAGGAAGTTGTTGATATTCAGGACCACGATAGCCACGAACGACAGGATGAATATCGGCACTGCCCAGGACTTGCGTAACAGCAGGAACAGGCTCGCCAGCACGCCGGCCGTGACGGAGATGGCGAATGCCGATAGAGCCCACTCGGGCGTCGCATTCATGAACGCGATCTGGTCCTGGGTGTAGCCCTGGTCCAGATAGGTCTCGGTGGTGGCGGTGCGGGTGCTGACATACATGAATAAGCCAAGCAGGTTCCAGATCAACGCTGCGCCACTGACAATCCAGAACGTTAGCGTCGGCCTGTCGTCGATGAATTCCTCAGACATCACGGTCCCCTCGTTGCTGCTTTTCTTGTGGGGGCCGATGATCCGCCGGTGATCAGCGTTTTGCAAGCTGCCGGCAGGGCTTGTAACGAAAACACCCGACGACGTGATCGTTGACCAGGCCGGTGGCCTGCATGTGCGCATACACGATCGTGCTGCCCACGAACTTGAAGCCCCGTTTCTTCAGGTCCTTGCTGAGCGCATCGGACTCTTTCGACGTCGCCGGGATATCGGAATCCTTGCGGAAGCGGTTCTGGATCGGTTCGCCGTCGACGAACGCCCAGATGTAATCGCTGAAGCTGCCGAACTCCTCCTGCACCGCGAGAAACGCCCGGGCGTTCGTCACGGCAGACTGCACCTTGAGCCGGTTGCGCACGATGCCGGGGTCCTGCAGGAGCTTTTCGACGCGCTTGTCCGTGAAGCGGGCGACCTTCTGCGGGTCGAAGTCTGCGAACGCTTTACGATAGCCGTCACGCTTGTTGAGTATCGTCGACCAGCTGAGCCCGGCCTGCGCACCCTCGAGGATCAGAAACTCGAACTGCACCCGGTCGTCGAAGACGGGCACGCCCCATTCCTCGTCGTGGTAGGTAATGTAAGCGAGGCTGACGCCCTCGGCCCATTTGCAGCGCGTGACCTTCGAGTTCATGGGGAAAGTAAAGCACAAAAAAAGCCCGCGCAGAGCGCGGGCTTCTTCGGCATTTCAGGCAGAAAGTGCCGGTCGCTTAGACCGAACCACCGCAGGAACCTTCACCGCAGGAGCCTTCGCCGTCCTTGTCATCGCCGCAGGAGCCTTCGCCTTCCTTATCGCCGCCGCAGGAACCCTCGCCGCAGCTACCCTCGCCTTCCTTATCGCCGCCGCAGGAACCTTCACCGCAGCTACCCTCGCCGTCTTTACCTTCCTTGTCGCCACCACACGAACCTTCGCCCGTGCCGAGCATGTAGCCAGCCGACAGCGTCGACATTGCGAACGGGCTCTCGACCGTATCCGCACTGGCGATGCTGCTGGACAGGGCAAACGAACCGGCAAGGGCGGCGCCCACAGCCAGGGCAACAGGCTTTACTGCTTTTTTCTCAGACATTTCTCTCTCTCCTCAGGTTTTGCCCTAGCTGGGCACAAATAACGACACGTGGCGTCAGGTGCTCCACGTGACCGAATCCAGAACGCGCTTCTCGATGCGCTCGAACTTTTCTTCCGGCGAACCGAACAGCGCGATGCTGCCGTTGCCGACGGGCAGGACGACGCCCTTGATGTTGTCACCGTCGATGGCCTGGGGCGCACTGATCTTCTCGTCCGGCAGCAAGATCAGGGTAACCGGCCCGCGTTCGCCCTGAATGACCAGGTGTGGTACTTCGTTACCATTGATGTTGCAGCTCTGTGCGTAAGTGATCAGACCAGCGCCGTGGTCCATACGTGCAACATCGTCCGGCACGACCGATGCCAGCCGCGCATCGCTGACCGGTACGTCGGTCACGATCATTGCGTAAGGCTCGTGGTCGAGGTGCGCCAGCAATTCTTCCGAGAGCGACGAATACTCCGGGCCGGGGCCGAACATACGCATGCCGATGAAAGCAGCCAGCAGCACCGAGGCCGCCATAGCCAGCAAGGTCGTTGAAGTCCGGCGGCGCTGCGGCAACGCGGCGACGTTGTCGGCTTCGATGTCGGGCAGCTCGGGCACATCCGGCTCCGGTACGTCGATGGCAAGCGCTTTTCCGATCAGGCGGTCAAGCTCGAGCATCTCGCGGCGATACGCCTGGCAGGCCTCGCACTCGCTGAGGTGCCCTGCGCCACCGTCGAAAGACGGATCGGCAGCGATCGATTCTCTGTACTGTTCGCAGTTCATTCCTGTGCCATCTTGTCCTTGAGCCTGGCTCGCGCCCGGTGCAGGCGGGTCAGCACCGCGCCCTGTTTCAGGCCCATTTGCCCGGCGATCTCGTTCGTACTGAAGCCCATCAGGACCTGGAGCACGAGCGGCTCGCGATATTCGTCATCGAGCTCGTAGATTGCTTTCCGCATGTCATCGAGCTCGTTGTTCTCCTCAACCCCCAGCAGCGCCTCCTGCGAGGCCGTGAGGTTGTCGATGTCGACCGTCTCCAGGCGCTTGCGCTCGAAATAGCGGGCGTTCTCCCGGCGGACAATCGTCAGCAGCCACTGCTTGGCCGAACCCTCGTCGCGCAGGTTGTCGAGCGATTTCCACGCCCTGAGCAGGGCTTCCTGCACGACATCCTGGGCAATCGACGGGTCGCGGCTCAGCCACGCGGCGTAGCGGTACATGTCCTGGTGGTATACGGCCACTAAACGGTCAAACCTCTGCCGCCGTTGCTCGGCTGCGTTGCTGCTATGCATTGGAGATGACCCGGCCCTTTTTGGATTTATTACGGTTTCCGCCGAAAATAGTGCCCTAGGCGTAGAAACCCTACCTAAATACAGGGAAAATCAAAAATTATTGTGGTTATATCTTGAAGCTATGAGTACTTCCGGACCTGGCCAGTTCCCCACCGTTCGCCTGCGACGCAGCCGGCGGACCGCCGCGCTGCGGAGCCTCGTGGCCGAAACCGGCCTGGGCGCCAACGACCTGATTTACCCGGTATTCGTCCTCGACGGGGAGGGCCAGGCCGAGCCGGTGCCCTCGATGCCGGGCATAGAACGCAAGTCGGTCGACGGGCTGTTGCGCGAACTTGACGAGGCCGTGAACCTCGGTATTCCCGCCGTAGCGCTGTTCCCCGTCGTCGACATGGAGCACAAGAGCCTCGATGGCGCGGAGTGCGCGAACCCGGACGGGCAGGTTCAACGAACCGTCAGGGCGATCAAGGCGGAGTTCCCGGATCTCGTGGTGATCACCGACGTCGCCCTCGATCCGTACACGACTCACGGCCAGGACGGCATCATCGACGACGACGGTTACGTGCTCAACGACGAGACTGTCGCAATGCTGGTGCGCCAGGCCGTCTCGCACGCCGAGGCCGGCGCGGACATCGTGGCGCCGTCCGACATGATGGACGGTCGCATCGGCCGCATCCGAATGGCGCTGGAGTCCGACGGCCACATTCACACGATGATTCTCGCGTATGCGGCCAAGTACGCGTCCTGCTTCTACGGGCCGTTCCGCGATGCTGTCGGATCGGCCGAGAATCTCGGCGGCGGTGACAAGTCGACTTACCAGATGGCGCCGGGCAACAGCGACGAAGCCTTGCGGGAAGTCGGTCTCGACCTCGATGAGGGCGCCGACATCGTCATGGTGAAGCCTGCACTGCCGTACCTGGATATCATCCGTCGCGTGCGGGACACCTATGGCGTGCCCACGTTCGCCTACCAGGTCAGCGGCGAGTACGCGATGCTCAAGGCGGCCGCCGCGAACGGCTGGCTCGACGAGCGCGCGGCCGTGCTCGAGGCGCTGCTGTCGATCAAGCGCGCTGGCGCGAGCGCCATATTGACTTACAACGCCATCGCCGCGGCTCGCTGGCTGAAAGAATGAGCGAAGCGACGGTAATCATCGACCGCTACGGCGTCATGGGCTACCCCGTGTCTCACAGTCGATCGCCCGTCATACATCGCCTGTTCGCCCTGCAGACCGGCCAGGAGATGCGCTACGAGCTGCTGCAGGTGACGCCCGAGAAACTCGAGACAGCCGTGCGCCAGTTCCAGCGTACGGGCGGCAAGGGCCTCAATGTCACGGTGCCGCACAAGCGCGCCGTGCTCGACCTTTGCGACTTGCTGTCCGAACGCGCGGCAACGGCCGGCGCCGTGAACACGCTGTCCTTCCGCGGCAGCGAGATTCATGGCGAGAACACCGACGGCATAGGGCTTCTGCGCGACCTGAACGTAAACCTCGGCGTTCCGGTACAGCGGTCCAGCATCCTGATACTGGGCGCCGGCGGCGCCACGCGCGGCATCGTCGGCCCGCTTCTAGAGATGCAGCCCAGGGTCCTGCGCATCGCCAACCGCACTGTGGACAAGGCGCAGATCATCGCCGACCACTTCGAGCGCTATGGGCCTGTCTCGGCCTGCGGCTTCGACGAGGTTCCGGTCAGCGAGCCCTACGACCTGATCATCAACGCGACGTCGGCGGGAGTGCGCGGCGAGGCGCCACCCTACCCGGAAGCCGCCGTTAGCGACAACACTTTCTGTTATGACCTGTCGTACGGGCTCAGCCCTACGCCGTTCAGTACCTGGGCGCGTGAGGCCGGCGCCGCCAAATCGGTGATGGGCTGGGGCATGCTGGTCGAACAGGCGGCGGAGTCGTTCGAGATCTGGCGCGGCATCCGTCCGGACACTGCGCCAGTTCTCAAACAAATTCAGATCAACGCATAGTCACGAGCTCTTCCGCGTTGCTCGGATGAATGGCGACCGTGTCGTCGAAGTCCGACTTGGTCGCGCCCATCCGGATCGCAACCGCGAATCCCTGCAACATCTCGTCGGCGCCGTCGCCGATCACGTGGCAACCAACCACTTTCTCGTCCGGGCCGGTCGTGATGAGCTTCATCATTGACCGGACCTTCTTGTCGCCCAGCGCGTAGTACATCGGGATGAAGCCGGAAGTGTAGATCTTGATGTTGTCGTCGCCATACCTGGCGCGCGCCTGGGCCTCGGTGAGCCCGACCGTCCCGATCGGCGGGTGGCTGAAGATCACGGTCGGGATCAGCTCGTAGTCGAGGTGCCGCCCGTCCATGCCGCCATACAGCCGATCCGCCAGCCGGCGCCCGGCCGCGATGGCGACGGGCGTCAGTTGCGCCCGGCCGGTCACGTCGCCGAGGGCGAAGATATTCTCTACGTTGGTCTGCTGGTACAGGTCGGTCGGGATGTAGCCCCCGTCATCACGCTCCACACCGGCCTTCTCGAGGTCCAGCCATTCGCTGTTGGGTGCGCGTCCGATAGCCCACAGCACGGTATCCACGGGACCGAACGAGCGGCCATCCTCCGAATGCAAAACCAGGCCTTCGTCGGTTTTCTCGATGGCAGCCGGGACCACGCCGACATCGAGAACGACGCCGTCCTTGCAGATCGCCTCCATCAGCAACTCGGACAGCATGATGTCGAAGCCGCGCAGGATGCGGTCCTTGCGCACCACCAGCTGCACGTCGCTGCCGAGACCGTTGAACACGCCGGCGAGCTCCACAGCGATGTAGCCGCTGCCGGCAACGAGAACGCGCTGCGGCCGGTCCTCCAACTCGAAGAAGTCGTCGGAGGTAATGCCATGCTCGGCGCCGGGAATTTCCGGCACCATCGGCCGACCGCCGGTGGCGATGACGATGCGATCCGCCGTGTACTCGTCGTCACCGACAGCAATGGTGTGCGCATCGACGAACTTCGCCGCGCCGATGATTGTCGTGACCCCGCTGTTGCCGAGGTTGCGCTCGTAGATGCCGTTCAGGCGAGTGACATAAGCGTCCCGCCGCTCCTTGACCGCGGACCAGTCATGGCCGTTGACCGCCATGTCGAAACCGTAGTCCGCCGCGTGCGCCGCATGGTGCATCTGGGCGGCCGTGTACCACATGACTTTTTTCGGTACGCAACCGACGTTGACACAGGTGCCACCCAGCGGCCCGTACTCGACGACGGCCACCTTGGCACCATACTCCGCCGCCCGACGAGCGTGTGCGATTCCGCCGCTGCCGCCGCCGATGACGATGAGATCGAATTTGTTACTCACAACTTTATCCTGTTTGTAGAACCGCGCCCTAGCGGGCGAGCTGTAGCGTGCTAATATCCAGCGCCATGTCCAACCCTCTCCTCGATACGAGATCGCTGCCGCGATTCGACGAGCTTGCGCCCGAGCAGGTCTTGCCGGCGCTCCGCGAGCTTATCGCAGAGCACCGCCAAAAGCTCGACACCCTGCTCGATTCACAGCCCGAACCCGACTTCGAGTCGCTAGTGCTTCCGCTTGAAGACATGGAGCACGAACTCGCTCGCGTATGGTCGCCGGTTTCCCATTTACAGGGCGTGCTCGAGTCGCAGGAGTGGCGCGAAGCGTTTAACGACGCTCTGCCACTATTGACCGAGCATGGCACCGAATTATCACAGAACTCGCGCCTGCAGCAGGCTTACGCCGCCGTTCGCGAGCGCCTCGGCGAAGATGCGGACCACGAGCGGCTCAGCGTGGTCGATCACGCGCTGCGCGACTTCCACCTGGCCGGCGTCGACCTGCCGAAGGCCGAGAAAGCCCGCTTTAAGGAGATCATGCAGCAGCTTGCCGGTACCCAGGCGGCCTTCGAGCACAACGTGCAGGACTCACAGGACGCGTGGAGCCTGCCGGTAGCCGAGGAGAGCGAGCTCGCCGGCCTGTCGCCCCAGGTTACTGCACGAGCCGCCGCCGAGGCCCGCAGGCGCGACCGCCAGGGCTGGCTGCTGACGCTCGACTACCCGACCTACGATGCCGTAATGCGCCATGCCGACAATCGTGGCTTGCGCGAGGCCATGTACCGCGGCTGGTCCACGCGCGCCTCCGATGAGTGCGACAACGCCGACTGGGACAACAGCAACAACATCGAGACCATTCTCACCGCGCGTCACGAAGCTGCGGGGCTGGTCGGCTTCGGCAACTATGCCGAGTATTCGCTGGCTACCAAGATGGCCGGATCGACCGACGAAGTCATCGATTTCCTGCGTGACCTGGCGCAGCACACTCGGGCCGCTGCCGAGAAGGAGCTCGCGGCAATCACCGAGTTTGCCGGATTCGCGCTCGAGCCATGGGACGCGCCCTACTGGCTCGAAAAGTACAAGCAGAAGAAACACTCCGTATCGAACGAGGAGCTGCGCCAGTACTTCCCGGTCGCCAGGGTTATAAATGGCCTGTTCGAGCTGGCCGAGCGGCTGTACGGCATTCGCCTGGCCTCCGAGGATGCCGTCGCCCGCTGGCATGACGACGTGCGCTACTTCTCTGTTTACGATTCGGCCGACGCCCTGGTGGGCGGCTTCTACGTCGACCTGTTTGCCCGCAGCGGCAAGCGCAACGGCGCCTGGATCGACGAGTGCATTGTTCGCAAGAATCTCGACGGCGACCCGACCGTGCCCGTGGGTTACCTGGTATGCAATTTCCCACCGGAAGACCCTAAGCATCCGTCGCTGCTGACGCACGAAGACGTGGTCACGCTGTTCCACGAGTTCGGGCACATGCTGCATCACCTGCTCACCCGCATCGACTACCCCAGCATCGCCGGCATCAATGGCGTGCCCTGGGACGCCGTGGAACTGCCGAGCCAGTTCATGGAGAACTTCGCCTGGCACCTGGACGTGCTGCAGCGCTGCTCGCAACACGTCGGCACCGGCGAGCCGCTGCCACCCGAGCTGTTCGAAAGGCTGGATGACAGTCGGCACACCGGCGCCGCCATGGCGATGATGCGACAGCTGGAATTCGCGTTGTTCGACTTTCGCCTGCACACCGAGTACGCGCCGGGCGAGAAAGGGCTCGCTCTGAAGATCCTCAAAGAGGTGCGCGACGAGGTGGCGCTGATCGCCGCGCCGGACTACAACCGCCTGCCGCACAGCTTCTCGCACATCTTCGCCGGCGGTTATGCCGCCGGCTATTACAGTTACAAGTGGGCGGAGGTCCTCGCCGCCGACGCGTTTGGCGCGTTCGAGGAGGCCGGCGTCTTCGACGCGGATACGGCACGCCGCTTCCGTAACGAGATCCTGGAAGTGGGCGGCAGCCGCGACATCATGGAGGCGTTCGTCGCGTTTCGCGGACGGCGACCGGAGATCGATGCACTGCTGCGGCAGTCGGGGATCAGCACGGGATGAAGATCGCCACCTGGAACGTCAACTCGATGAAGGTACGCCTGCCGCACGTGCTCGAATGGCTGCAGGCAAACGAACCGGACGTGCTGGTCCTGCAGGAGATCAAGCAGGTAACCGAAGCGTTTCCCGGAGACGCTTTGAGCGAAGCGGGCTACGCGTCGCTCGCCAACGGCCAGAAGACCTACAACGGCGTCGCTGTGATCAGCAAGTCGGCGCCGGCCGAGCCCGTGCTCGAGTTTCCCGACTTCGACGATCCGCAGCGGCGCGTGCTGGCGACCACGATCGGTGACGTGCGCGTGGTGAACCTGTATGTCCCCAACGGCTCCGAAGTCGGCTCGGACAAGTACGACTACAAGCTGCGCTGGCTCGCAACGTTGCGCGATTTCCTGGCCGACGAGATGTCCCGTCATGAGAACGTGGTCGTGTTGGGAGACTTCAACATCGCGCCCGCCGACGAAGACGTGTACGACGCCGAGAAATGGGGCGAAGGCATCCTCTGCAGCCCGAAGGAACGGGACGCACTCGGCCGGCTGATCGACCTCGGCCTGACCGACGTGTTTCGCAAGTTCGAGCAGCCCGAAAAGGTGTTCAGCTGGTGGGATTACCGGGCGGCAGGTTTCAGGCGCAATGCCGGCCTGAGGATCGACCTGATACTGACGAGCGACGCGATGACCGAACGTTGCCAGGCCAGCTATGTCGACAAGGAACCACGGGCGTGGGAACGGCCGTCCGACCATGCGCCGGTGATTGCGGAATTCGCAATGTGACAAGAATTCCGACACCCGAAAAATCCTCCAAGTACATGACATATGTCAGGATTTTGGCCTGTCGGACAATTCGGCGACGTGTATCATTTGATGCAATAAGAATGTGCGGAGAGCCTGCGTGACGAATAGCACGTACAGCGCTCCCGCCAACAAGAAACGCATCATGTCCCAGGATCGCCGTAACGATTACGACGTCACAAATACCGTGCAGGTTTCTGATCCTGTCGCGGTGCGTAATGCCGTGTACGAGCTCTTTAGCGCCACCTTCCCTGGCGCCCCTTACGACAAGATATGGCTCGCGTTCTACGATTTTCAGCGGCTGTTCTCCGGCCGCTATCCCGGCTATCGCGGCTGCGACACAACGTACCACGACCTGCAGCACACGCTGGACATGACGCTGACCGTGGCGCGATTGATCGCCGGCTACGAGCGCAGCGTGGAGCCGAAGGACAGGCTCGGCGCCCGGCGCGCGCAGATGGCGATAATCACGGCGCTGTTCCATGACGCCGGTTACATTCGTCACGAGGAGCGCGACGCCGAGTTTGCCAACGGCGCCGAGTTCACGCTGTACCACGTATCGCGCAGTGCGGACTTCCTGCGCCGCTACCTGCCCGAGCACGGGATGGCCCAGGACGTCGCCGTGGCCAGCATGATCGTCCACTTCACCGGCTACGAGGTCGAGCTCGACAAGATCGAGCTCGACGATCCGCGCGACATTATCTGCGGTCACCTGATCGGCACGGCCGACATGATCGCGCAAATGGCCGACCGCTGTTATCTCGAGAAATGCCGTGACCGCCTGTACACCGAGTTTGTCGTGGGCGGCGTTGCCGTCGAGAACGCCAAGCCGGGCGAGTACATGGTGCGCTACCGCTCGGGAGAGGACCTGCTCAGCAAGACGCCCGTCTTCTACCAGCAGGTCATGCGCGAACGGCTGCATCGCAAGTTCAACCGTGTTTATCGCTACATCGAGGTGCTCTACGACGGCCAGAACCCGTACATCGACGCGATCGCGAACAACATCTCGCATCTCGTGCGCGTCATCGAATCCGGCGACTGGACCCTGCTCCGGCGGCAACCGCCATTCTTCGTCGGCATCGTCAACGCCGTGGGCGAACTCGAGGCGCTCGCCAAGCGTCAGCTCGCGTCGTTCACGGGCAAGGCCACCCGGACCGACGGGCTCTTAATGCCCGTGTGACTTTCCTTCACGCCACTTGCGCAGCGCGCTGTACTCGCTGCGCAGCAGGCGTCGGTTTGCATAAAACGCCGCCGTCGCGGCGCCGAACAACGCATAGACGATATCCGCCGCCGACACGACCTCGTCGAAAAACACGGGCCATGTCATTGAGGTGATGCCGCGCAGGACCATGAACGTGCTGGTGTCCAGCACGTCAGCCGTGAACGCCGCGCCGACCACGACATTGGCTACAAGGGCGCCGACCAGGGTCATCGCAGCCGCCAGTGCCGGGAACCGCCAGTCGAGGCCGCGACCCGCACGGCGAATGACGAGACCGACGGCGACGCCGAGCAGGATGGTCATCCAGGGGAAAATGCGATCGAGCAGCGTCGACAACATCGCCCAGAGCACGCTGAACACTATGATGACGATGAGTCCGGCGACCACGGCGTCCTTGATGGACTGCTGCGCCAGCAGGCCGCGGACGTCCACGCTATCCACCCTGTCGGCCGCGCCGCGATGTTTTTTCGGCAATCGCAGCACGCTCTTGTGCGGCTTGGTAGTCACGCACGCATTCTGTCAAACTGCGTCGCAGTATGGAACAAAGCAGAATCGACTGGCCGAGTTTCGGCGCGTGCGTGGCAATCATCGTCGTCGTCGGCCTCACGCTACTCGTTGCGCCTGACGCCGCTGCCGAACGCCTTAGTGCTCTCTACGAGTTCATCGCGATCGAGTTCGGCATCTTCTACCTGCTGGCCAGCGTCGCCGCGATCGGCTTCCTGGTGTGGCTTGCGAGCAGTCGCTTCGGCCGGGTCCGCCTTGGCGCCGAGGACAGCAAGCCCGAGTTCCGCACGCTGAGCTGGGTGGCGATGCTGTTCTGCGCCGGCGTCGGCGCGGGCCTCATGTACTGGTGCGCCACCGAGTGGGCCTTTTACTTCGAGTCGCCGCCGTTCGGCGCCGAGCCGCGCAGCCCGGAAGCCGCGGAATGGGCGTCGACCTATGGCCTGTTCCACTGGGGTTTTACCGCCTGGGCGTTCTACTGCCTGCCAGCGATCGCCATTGCCTACCCGTTCTACGTGCGCAGGAAGACCGTGCTGCGCTTCAGCCTGAGCTGTAACGAGCTGCTGGGCGGCAAAGACCATGGGCCGGCCGCACGCGTCATCGACTTCCTGTTCATGATTGCGCTGATCGGCGGTGCGGCGACGAGCCTCGGTTTCTCATCGCCGATGATCGCCGCCTGCCTCGCGTGGTTGTTCGGCGTGGAGACCGGCTTCAGCCTCGAGGTCGTCGTCGTCGCGATCTGCGTCGGCCTGTTCGTCCTCAGCGTCTGGCTGGGCCTGACGCGCGGCATCAAGCGTCTCAGCGACATCAACATGTACCTCGCGTTGGGGCTGCTGCTGTTTATCCTCGTCGTCGGTCCTACCGTGTTCCTGCTCAAGACCAGCCTTAATGGCCTCGGGGTGTTGACGCAGAACTTCGTACGCATGAACTTCTGGACCGACCCGTTCACGAGCTCGGGCTTCGTCGAAAGCTGGACCATCTTCTACTGGGCATGGTGGATCGCGTTCGCACCCTATGTCGGCTTGTTCATCACCCGCATCTCGGGCGGCCGCACCATTCGCCAGGTGGTCGCTGGCATGTTGCTGTTCGGTTCGCTGGGAAGCTGGATCTTTTACATGGTGATCGGCAACTACAGCCTGTTCCTGCAGCTCGAGAACCAGCTCGACTTCGTCGGCATCATGAACTCGGTCAGCGGCAACGCGGCCATTGTTGCGATGCTCGAGACGCTGCCACTCGCCGGCATCGTGATCACGGTGTTTGCCGTGGTCTCCATCGTGTTCGCCGCGACGACCTATGACTCGGCTTCCTATTCGCTGGCCTCGGGGGCGACGCTGCACCTCACTGCCGGCGACAACCCGGCGCGCTGGCACCGCGTCTTCTGGGCGTTCGCACTCGCCGTGCTGCCCATTGCCCTGATGTTCATCGGCGGGCTCAAGGCCATGCAGTCGGTGCTGCTGGTGGTTTCCCTGCCGATTCTCGTGGTCGGCGTGCTGATGGCCGTGTCGCTCGTGAAGTCGCTCAGGGCCGACCACCCGGGCTGAGCCGTGCGCGCGTTGCTGGCATCAATCCTGCTGTTGTTGCTGGCCGGTTGCTCGAAGGCACCGCAAGTCTCTGTCGACGGTGAGCTGCTGGTCGGCCAGTACGAGGGCGCGGTCGCCGCTTTTCGCGGCATACCCTTCGCCGATCCGCCAGTAGGAGAACTGCGCTGGAAGGCGCCGCAGCCGCCAGCAAGCCGGGCCGAGCGCCGTGATGCCAGCGAGTTCGCGCCTGCCTGCATGCAAACGATGCGCATCCTCGACTGGTATCGCTACATGGCGGAGACCTTCGGCGCATCCCGCGACTACCATGCCGACCTCGACGTCAGCGAGGACTGCCTTTACCTCAACGTCTGGACGCGCTCGCTGAACCCCGACGCCCGCCTGCCCGTAATGGTCTGGATTCACGGCGGCAGCAACAAGAGCGGCTGGTCGTACGAAGACAATTACCGCGGCCACGTACTCGCTTCGCAGAACGTGGTCGTTGTCAGCGTCGCCTATCGTCACGGTCTGTTCGGGTTTTTGTCGCACCCCGATCTCGCCACAGCGGACGCCACTGCCAACTTCGGCCTCTGGGACCTCGTTGCCGCGCTGCAGTGGATCCAGGAGAACATCGAAATATTCGGCGGCGACCCCGATCGCGTGACCCTGTTCGGCGAATCGGCCGGCGCCCAGAATATCCTGGCGCTTATGATGTCCGAGCCGGCGCGCGACCTGTTCCACCGCGGCATCCTGCAGAGCAACGCCACTTTCGGACTGTCAATGCATGGCCTCGGCGAGGAAATGCAGCGCGGCGCGGCGCTGGCGGAGCTGGTTGGCGCCGGGTCGATGGATGAGCTGCGCAAGATCGACGCCGCCCGGCTGCTCGACGTGTACACGGAGAACTTCGACGACTATTACCATCTGGCCGCCATCGACCAGCAGCTGATTCACCGATCCACATGGGACTCTATCCTGAACGGCGGTTTCGGCGATCACGAGATCATGATCGGCACCAATCGCGACGAGTGGCTCGACTCGGTCGGCGATGTTTCCGGCGCAGACGTCGAAGAGACGGCCGCGAAGCATCCGCAGATCGGGGGCATCGATGCATTGCCCTGGGTTGCTGGCGAGACGGATCCGCGCCGCGCGATGGACCGTTTGGTCACGGCTGCAGAGATGGTCTGCCCGTCACAGTCCCTGGCCGCGCGGCGAACCGCGTCGGGTGGCAAGGCGTGGGTGTACTGGTTTACGCGCCAGCGGCAGGATGCCGGCGGGGAAAAAGTTGGTGTCTACCATGGCGCCGAATACCCCTATATCTTCGGCGTACACGACGATTACATGACGACCACGGACGACGACCGCCGTCTCAGCGCGCTGATGCAGCGCTACTGGATCAACTTCGCGACAAGCGGCAACCCGAACGGCCACGGCCTGCACGAGTGGCCGTTGTTCGCAAGGCCCGGTCCGCAAATGCAGGAGCTCGGCGATACCGTTCGTGCCGTGCCGGCCATAGAACCGGAAATGTGCGCAGCGTTCGAGCGCTGGACCGAGGCTGGCGAAAACTAACCGGGCAGTTTCTTCGCGGCGTCACCGACGCTGATGTTCCCCGACTTGACGACCCTGGCGTTGATACCGCGGAAGTTCAGCGTTTTGCCCGGGCCGGAGTTAACGAACACCATGGCATCCCTGCCGAAACGCTCCGCAAACTTCTTGCACCCGGTGTGCGGTGGCTCGGTTACCTCGATGACGGCTTCGCCGAGTTCCAACCGGGTGCCCGGCGGCAGATTTTCGTCGCTCAGGTCCATGTCGAGGTATAGCTGGTCACCGGCCAGCTCCCGGCGTGCCGGGTCGTCGGCCACGAGCGCCGCCACGCGCGCATTCATGATGTTGAGTTGCATGTCCGGGTCGGCGGCGCCGTCCGGAGTATGGCTGCTGCCACGCGCTTTCCAATTATCGCCAATGAGCCCCTCGTCGACGTCGAGTCGGCCCTCGTCCAGGCTCTCGCGACCGTCCACGGCGGGGCGCCGGACGATCAGTTCCAGCGCGCCGTTGTCTTTGGGTGACGCGAGTATGTTGTCGAGACCTTGCTCGAGTTCCTCGGTGCTCAGTTGTTTAGCCATTTCCGGATACGTCCTTTTCGAACCAGTCCACGTCCCAATACTTGTCGAACTTGTAGCCGACCTCATGGTAAGAGCCCACGCGCTCGAAACCAAGCTTCAGGTGTAATGCGACCGAGGCGTCGTTGGGCAGCGCGACGCCGGCGTAGGCGCGATGCACGCCGTCTGCCGATAACAGGCCGTCGACGAGCGTGCCGTACAGGAGGTTGCCGGTCCCACGGCCGCATTCCGCGGGATCCAGGTAGATGGTCGTCTCCACTGATGTGTCGTAGGCCGCGCGCGCCTTGAAGCGCGTGCTGGTCGCATACCCCAGAATCGTGCCGCCCGACTCGGCCACGAGTAAGCGGTACGGCCCGGTTTCCGCGAACTGGTTGAACCACTGGATCCGGTCCGTCACGAGAAACGGCGTCGTGTCGAACGTGACATGGGTGTGGGTGACGTAATAGTTGTAGATCTCGACCAGGCTGTTGAGATCGGCGGACTCACCGTGCCGGATTGAAACCGCCACTTAGCGGCCCGATGGACGCCACACGGCGCTGCGTGCATCGGTAAGGTCGTCGATGACGGCGACGTCATAGGATCCGTCCGCCGCGACGCAGCGAATATCGTATAGCTGCCGGGCCGCGTCCTGCGCGGTGGTTATCAGCAAGTCGCTGCGATCCGGCGACCAGTTCGCGTAGAAGTGATGGCCGCCTTCGGGGCTGAGGCGGCGGCTCAGACCGTCGGCGAGCGACAGCTGGTAGATGACCACGCCGTCGTTGGTGCTCACGTTGTAGTCGACCGTACCGGCGGCCGGGTTGGTGGACGCGATGCCCGGGTACCTGTCCTGCAGGGCGAGCAGGGCCGCTTCCTGGCCCGACTGCAGGTCGAGGGCGTAGATGCCCTCCTTGCCGGCGCCGTAGCGCGCATAGAACAAGGTTGTGGAATCGGGCGACCAGGCAATCATCGACGGCGACACAAAAGGCTCGGTCTGGATGCGGCCCAGCGCGGATCCCTGGACGCGCATGACGTAGAGATGGCCGCCGATAGGGCCGGTGCCCGGCCAGGTAACGTCGCGCGACGAGTAGAACACGATGTACTTGCCGTTGGGTGACCACGACGGCACGAGGTCCTGCTCGATGTGCTGCGACAGGTTCACGGCTTCGCCGTCCGGCATGACCTTTATCAGGACGTCGCGCTCTTCGCCTCGCGTGGACTGGAAGGCGAGCATGCGACCGTCTTCCGACCACGTCGCCCAGTGATTGTCCGCGTCGTCATCCGTCACCTTGACGATTGACGCGGTGCGCGACTGGTACAGGTAGATCTGGTTGGCGCCGTCTGCGGACGAAGTGAAGGCGAAATCGTGGTTCTGCAGCGAGCCACAAACCTGCAGAGATTCCGCATTGAGCGTCGGAAAAGCGCTGTCGGGGGGCAATTCGCCCGTGGTCGCACAGGCTGAAAGTAGCGTGGCAATCAATACAACTGTCTGATTTATAATGCTTTTCATCGGGTCAACGCCAAACCCTGTCAACACAAGCTAGGTTATTTTCGAGGTCCTTTGGGTATATACTGCGCCCTGCTTGAATGTACGCCAACTATTTATGCAATTCGCACCGAAGGTCCTTACCTAGGTCGTCCTGAACTCATAAGTAAGAAGCAGCACTTTCAGCGAGAGCGCCGCCCGTGGGGGGCATGAGTATAAGTTTGACAGGAGACTCTGATGTCTAAAGTTACAGGGACCGTGAAGTGGTTCAACGATGCGAAAGGCTTCGGCTTTATCGAACAGGAAAATGGTCCTGATGTATTTGTCCACTTCAGCGCCATCATGGCCGAAGGTTTCAAGACGCTGGCCGAAGGCCAGAAAGTAGAATTCAAGGTTACGGACGGTCAGAAAGGTCCGCAGGCCGAGGAAGTCGTTCCGGTCTGATCCGGCGACTGGCTAACCAGGAAGATAAAAGGCGCGCCCTCTGTGGCGCGCTTTTTTTTGCCTAGCAGGCGGCCATCTTGTCGGTCAGTGCCTTCAGGCGACCGAGGTAGTAGTCGCGCTGCTCCGGCGTATAGCTGTTCTGAATCTCGAGGTCGATCGCGTCGATGGCGTCGCGGTACTGCTGCTTGCAGGCTTCGACCTCTTCCCTGCGCGCCTGCTGCTCCTGCTCAGCGGCGACGACATCCTCGACTGACTGGTCCCGGCGGACCACGGAGCGTCGCTCGGCAGGCTCCGCCGCCGGCTCAGCGACTTCTTCTTCCGCTTCCGCGGGCTCGCTGACCTCTTCGGCCTTGGGCTCTGGACACGGGGTCTGCTGGTAGGTGACGCCCAGCTCCGGGTCCTCACACTTGTAGACCTCGGCCTGCGCCGGCGCGCAAAGCCACAAGGCGATTGCCATAAATCCGTATAGAAACGTCCGCATAACGGTGCAAATCTACACCGCAAACAGCCGCCTCGCGACGTTCGAATTCACAGTTCGATAGACGCTGTGGGCTGGGCTAGAATCCCTCATCCCCCGGAGGACCAGATATGACCAACATCGTCAATTCCTTCGCGACCGTCGATCCTTTTGAGGGCATGACGGGCGCCGCGCCGGCCCGCGCGCAGAACCTCGTCGGCGGCCAGTGGGTATCGACCGACAAGACCATGACCGTGCCGGACCCTCTCAACGGCGAGCCCTTCATCGAGATGCCCGACACGCAGGACATCGCGCCCTTCGTGGCGGGGCTCAGGAGCTGCCCCAAGACCGGCCTGCACAATCCGCTGAAAAACGTCGAGCGATACGTGGCGCTCGGCCGCGTGTGCGCCAGGGCCTCGCAGCTGCTCGCCGAGCAGCAGGTCGAGGACTTCTTCACCCGCCTGATCCAGCGCGTCATGCCGAAGAGCTGGAACCAGTGCAAGGCCGAAGTTACCGTAACGCGCACTTTCCTCGAGAACTTCGCGGGCGACGGCGTGCGTTTCCTGGCGCGCGGATTTTCCAATCCGGGTGACCGGACCGGGCAGCAGTCGAATGGTTATCGCTGGCCGTTCGGCCCGGTTGTGATCGTCGCGCCGTTTAACTTCCCGCTCGAGATTCCCGCACTGCAGCTCATGGGTGCGCTGTTCATGGGCAACCGGCCGCTGTTGAAGTCGGCGACGACCGTCGACATCGTCATCGAGCAGTACGTGCGCCTGCTGATCCACTGCGGGCTGGACCCGAATGACCTCGACTTCATTCACTGCGGCGGCAGGACGATGGGCAAGCTGATCGAGGAAGCGAACGACGTCATTCGTCTCGTGCAGTTCACCGGCTCCAGCAACGTTGCCGAAGCAACATCGGTTGCGGTCAACGGCTGCGTACGTATCGAGGACGCCGGCTTTGACTGGAAGGTCATCGGACCGGACTTCGATGAGAAGTGGGTGGACTATGTCGCCTGGCAGTCGGACGAGGACGCTTACAACGCGTCGGGTCAGAAGTGCTCGGCGCAGAGCATCCTGTTCGTGCATGAAAACTGGGCAGACTCGTTGCTGCCGAAACTCGGGCCGCTTGCGGAAAGACGCAGCATGGACAACCTGTCGATCGGCCCGGTGCTGACCTGGTCGAACGAGGAAATCCAGGCGCACATCGATGCCTGCATGGCCGTCCCGGGCGCCGAGCTCATGTTCGGCGGCAAGCAGCTCGAGGGCCACACGATCCCGGATCGCTATGGGTCGTACGAAGCGACGGCGGTCAAGGTGCCCTTCGACGCGCTCAAGGGCGAGCACTTCGACCTGCTGGCGACCGAACTGTTCGGCCCGTTCCAGATCGTAACCACCTATGGCGACGATGATCTCGACGACATGCTGGGGATGCTCGAGCGCATGTCGCACCACCTTACCGCGGCGGTCGTCAGCGCCGACCCGTTATTCCAGCAGAAGGTGCTGGGCGCCACGGTGAATGGCACGACCTACTGCGGTATGCGCGCCAGAACCACGGGCGCACCGCAGAACCACTGGTTCGGTCCGGCAGGCGACCCGCGTGGTGCCGGCATCGGCACACCGGAGGCCATCAAGATCACCTGGAGCTGCCACCGCGAGATCATCATGGACCAGGCGGCCCTTGGCGAGTGGGACACGCCGGAATCGATCTAGGCGTAACGCCCGCTTTGCGTGAGCCGCGAACGGCTGGTGTACCGCGTATACCAGCCGTTCGATTGATTGTTTTCGGTATATGCTGAACGTCTGTTGATGACTGCTGATTCAACCGGTCGACGCAACACATTGGTCAAAACGTTCGGCCGGTGTTTCGTAGTCTAACGTTTGCCGGGGTCGTCCGTTAAGTCGTCTTGCAACAGCGTTCAGCCTGTTCTGATGCACGTTCGATAAGTCCATCCCTTTCGGGAAGTACTGCCGAAGAAGACCGTTGATCTGTTCGTTCGATCCGCGCTGCCAGGGGTGCTGAGGATCGCAGAAGTAGACCTTGATGTCGGTCGCCAGGGAGAAGCGTTGGTGGTCTGCCATCTCCTTGCCACGATCCCAGGTCAGTGACTTGTACAGCTCTCGTGGCAGCTTGTGAGCGTGCTTGATGAGCGCGTTGATGACCGTCTTCGTGTCTTTGCTGTTGACCCGGACCAGCATGCAGTAGCGACTGTGACGTTCCACCAGGGTGGCGATCTGGCTGTTGTTGCTGCCGAACAGTAAGTCACCCTCCCAGTGGCCGGGCACCGCCCGGTCCTCGACCTCGGCCGGCCGCTCGCGGATCGACACTGCACCAACGATGCGGCCATGATCGGGCGTCTTCTGGGTGTGATGCCGGGATCGACGCATGCTGCGGCGACGTCGAAGATGCTGAACCAGCTCCTTCTTCAGGGCGCCACGGGCCTGGATGAACAGCGTCTTGTAGATAGTCTCGTGGGACACCCGGCAGCTCTCGTCGTGGGGATACTCGCGCTTCAACCGGCCTGCTATCTGCCACGGTGACCACTGCTGTCGCAGCAACCTGGCCACCGTCGTTGCCAGCGGGCGGTTCAGCGCCAGTTTACAGGGCTTGGGGCGCTTCGCCCGGTCCCACGCCGCCTGATCCGCCGTGTGTGCACGGTAGTGGCGGCGACCGCCGTTGCGGTTGAGCTCGCGGCTGACGGTCGATGGCGAGCGCCCCAGGGCCGTTGCAATCGTTCGCAGTGAATGCCCGGCAGAAAGGCCTCGAGAGATCTCTTCGCGTTCGGCCAACGTCAACGACAACCGTGATCGTCGCCGTGGCAAAGGTCGGATGCCACCGGTCCGGCTCAGTATCCCCTGGACCGAGGAATGACTGCGTCCAAAGTGCCTGGCTATCGCGTTCAGTGACTCGCCTTTCTGCCAGCGATCCCACATCAACGCTTTGTCTTTCTCGGTGTAATAAATCCTGCTCGGATAGCCCATCTTCAACACCTCCTTCTCTATAATTAGAGATTAGGTGTTGCGCTCACCGATTGAATTAGCAGCCGATTGCAGACGGTCGCGAGATCCACAAACAAGACACTCAAGCGGCTGCTTTTGGGGAAAGCTGCCGTTCACGACAGAGCCGAGCTCCGACCCCAAAGGGCCGCTGGAGCACTCACGATTTGGTGTTTATCACCCCGAACCAGCCGCCATTTCCCGCGCCACGTAGCTGGCGCCGAGCAGGCCCGGCTGCGGATGCATGATGAGCTGCGTGGGAATGCGTTCCATGATGACGCGATGCCTGCCCTTGCTCTCGAAGCCGGTACGGAAACGGCTGTTGACGAACATGTCCGGGTAGCGGCGCACGATGCCGCCGGCAATGTAGACGCCGTCGTTGGCGCCGAGCGCCAGCGCGTAATTGCCTGCAAACTGGCCGAGCACCTCGAAGAACAGTGCTACCGCCTCGGCGGCATGCTCATCCGCTTCCAGCGCGGCCGCAAAAATCTCCGGCGCCGACATTTTTGGCAGGCTGACGTGATGAATCTGCCCCAGCGCCCAGTAGATGTTCTCGAGGCCCGAGCCCGACACCAGGCGCTCCGACGACACGCGATCAAACTCCTCGCGCAGCGCCGTCAGCACCTTTAGCTGCAGACGCGTCTCGGGCGCAAACCCGCCGTGGCTTGCTTCGCCGGCGATCGGAATCAGGGCATTGCCGTGCCGGCGCAGGCCGACGGCGCCCAGCCCTGTGCCGGGACCGACGATCGCAACAGAGTAGTCGCCGGGCGGCAGCGGCTTCGGCTCGGGGAACCCTACGGGCAGGCAGTCGTCGTCGCCGAGCACGGGAATCGAAAAAGCAATCGCCTCGAAGTCGTTCATCAGCCGCACGGCGTTGGTCGCGAACGCCTCGCTCAGGTCGTCTACGGTCAGTACCCAGTGGTTGTTGGTAACCTTGATGTGGTTATCGACGACGGGACCGGCGGCCGCCAGGCAGATAACGTCGGGACCTTTGGCGCCGATGTCGTCCAGGTAGTGCTGGATGGCGGCCTCGACCGACGGGAAGTCGGCGCACTGCAATGTCTGCTCCTGCGAATAGCCGGGAGCGGCCGCATCGGCAAGCGCGAAGCGAGCATTGGTGCCGCCAATGTCGGCAATCAGGAACGTGTTCTTGGGCATCGCCTGCGACTATACCGCAGCCGCAGCGGCGAGTTTCCCGATCGCATCGAAATCGCGGCTCTCGACGAGCTTGCGCGGCGCCACCCAGGAACCACCCACAGCGAAGACGTTCGGCAGCGCAAGGTAGTCCCGTGCGAGGTCCGCATCGATCCCGCCCGTCGGAACGAAGCGCACTTCCGGCAAGGGCGAGCCCACGGCCTTGAGGTAGTCGATGCCGCCGCTTTGCTCGGCCGGGAAGAACTTCTGCAGGCGATAGCCGCGCTGCAGGTTGCGCATCATCTCCGACGCCGTCGCCGCGCCCGGCACGAACGGCAGCCCGGCGCGGTCGACAGCGGTCAGCAGTCGGCCGGTGGCGCCCGGGGCAACGCCGAACATCGCGCCGGCACGCAGCACTTCGTCGACCTGCTCGCTGTTCCTGATGCTGCCGGCACCAACGATCATGCCCGGCACCTCGCGCGCGATACGATCGATAGCCTCGACTGCTGCCGGCGTACGCAGCGTGACCTCGATGGTCTTCAGCCCGGCCTCCAGGAGGCACTCGGCGAGCGGCACGGCCGTATCGACATCGTCGATAACGACTACCGGGATGATGCGATTCCCGGCCAGCAGTTTTCCTGCATCCATCTCAGTCCCTCGTGAATATCGACCCGCCGGTTTCGGCGCCGCTGACATTCTGCCGGAATGTCGCAAACAGTTCGCGGCCCATGCCCGCGTGACCTGCGGAGATATCCACTGTAGGCGTTTCACGTTGCAGGACCGTGTCCGCGTCAGCAACGGCCAGCGTGCCGCTTCTCGCACAGACGGTGATCATGTCGCCGTCGCGAATCTTGCCGATCGCGCCGCCGTCCGCGGCTTCGGGCGTCACCTGGATGGCCGCCAGCACCTTGCCCGAGGCCCCTGACATGCGGCCGTCGGTGAGCAACGCGACCTTGAAACCGCGATTCTGCAGTACGCCGAGGTACGGGGTGAGTTTGTGCAGTTCGGGCATGCCGTTGGCGCAGGGACCCTGCCAGGGCAGCACGGCCACGAGATCCTGCTCGAGCTCGCCGTCATTGAACGCCTGCGTGAATTCCGCCTGGGACTTGAACACGCGCGCCGGCGCCGTGATGGAGTAGCGCTCCTCGCTGACCGCCGAGACCTTGATCACGGCGCGGCCGATGTCGCCGTCCGCGACACGCAGGCCGCCCTCGCTGTCGAATGCGTCGGAGACGGGCCGCAGGATGTCGGTGTCCAGCGATTCTGCCGGCGCCGGCTTCCAGCCGAAACTGCCGTTGACGTGCGGCTCGACGCAGTAGCGATCGAGGCCTTCCCCGAGTAGCGTCTTCACGTCCTGGTGCAGCAACCCTGCCTCCAACAGCTGGGCAATCGTAAAGCCGAGGCCGCCCGCGGCATGGAAATGGTTAACGTCGGCCTGGCCGTTGGGGTAGACGCGCGCCAGCAGCGGCACGGCCGACGACAGCTCGGCGAAATCGTCCCAGTCGATGACGACGCCCGCGGCGCGGGCCATCGCGACCAGGTGCAGCGTGTGATTGGTCGACCCACCCGTCGCCAGCAGCCCGACGATGCCGTTCACCACCGCTTTCTCGCTGACCACGTGAGCGAGCGGCGTGTAGTTATCGCCGAGATCGGTGATGCGCAGCACCGCGCGCACGGCCTCCGCCGTGAGGTGGTCGCGCAGCTCGGTGCCCGGGTTGACGAACGACCCGCCCGGCAGCTGCAGGCCCATGAACTCCATGAGCATCTGGTTGCTGTTGGCCGTGCCGTAGAAGGTGCAGGTACCCGGCGCATGGTAGGCGGCGGATTCCGAAGCCAGCAGCTCGGCGCGGCCGACGCGCCCCGCGGCATACTCCTCGCGCACGACCGCCTTTTCTTTGTTAGACAGCCCCGAGACCATCGGCCCGGCCGGCACGAATGCAACCGGCAGATGGCCGAATGCCAGCGCGCCGATAACGAGGCCCGGGACGATCTTGTCGCACACGCCGAGGCACAGGGCCGCGTCGAACATGTTGTGCGACAGCGCAACCGCGGTGGACATCGCAATGACGTCGCGGCTGAACAGAGACAGGTCCATGCCATCCTGGCCCTGCGTAACGCCGTCACACATCGCTGGCACGCCGCCCGCGACCTGGGCGGTGGCGCCCTCTGCCGTCGCGGCCTGACGGATCAGGTCGGGGAAGCGCTCGAACGGCTGGTGGGCGCTGAGCATGTCGTTGTAGGCGGTCACGATACCGATGTTGGCCGCAGCCTGTCCCTTGAGCGTGTCCTTCTCGATGGCGCTGCTCGCGGCAATGGCGTGGGCGATGTTGCTACACGACATCGTATGGCGCGCCGGTCCGTCGTGGCCCGCCGCCGTCATGCGCGCCAGGTAGTCCGCACGCGAGGACGCGCTGCGCTCGATAATGCGTTCGGTGACTCGCGTGATAACCGGGTTCATAGCCATGCCTCGTCAGGGCGCCCAGTAGACGTGGACCGGCGCCTTCTTCTGCTTGATCAGGTGTGCGACGGGCAGCTTGCTGCCCTTGCGCTTGGCCTGCTCGTAAACCTCGCGTTTGTTGTCACCGAACATCAGCAGCACGATGGCGTCGCTGCGAGCCAGCGCGGCCAGCGTGAGGCTGACGCGCGGATGCGGGCTGGCGGCCGTCGTCACGGGGATGCACAGCTGCTCGCCCTCCACGTCGAGTCCCTCGTCAAGGTTCTCGGCATCGGGAAACAGGGAAGCGAAGTGGCCGTCTTCGCCCATGCCCAGGAGAACGCACGCGAACGGGAACGGCCCCTTTCGAATCTGCTGGTCGATCTCGATGCAACGGTCTTCGATGCTGGTCGACATGCTGAACACCGACAGCAGCCGCGCAGGCAGCGCCGATCCTCTCAGCAGCGATTCCCGCACCAGCCGCTCGTTGCTGGCCTCGTCGTCGGGCGGCACCCAGCGCTCGTCACTGAGGACGACATGGGTGCGATGCCAGTCGAGCATCTTCGAGCTCAGCTCCTCGAAACAGCGGGTCGGCGATGTGCCGCCGCTGACGACCAGCGACGCGCCAGGCTGCATGTCGAGGCGCGCGCCGACGCGAGTTGCAATCGCATTGGCGGCGGCCATTGACGCATCCTCGCGCGTATTGAAGAAGTGTTCCATGCTTTTAGTGACCATCGGGGTACCACGCTCTGCCATCGCGATCGAGCAACATCGACGAGCCGGTGGGGCCCCACGAGCCGGGCACGTAGGTCTCCACTTTGTGGTTGGTTTCCTCCCAGCCATCGATGATGCCGTCAATAAATTTCCACGCTGCGTCAACCTCGTCGCGGCGCATAAACAGTGCCGGACTGCCGCGCAACACCTCCATCAGCAAGCGCTCGTAGGCATCCGGGTAGCGCAGCTCGAAGGTCTCCTCGAAGCTCAGGTCGAGCGACACGGGACGCAGGTTGAAGCCACCAGGACCGGGCTCCTTGGCCATCAGTGTCAGCTTGACGCCCTCGTCGGGCTGCAACCGGATCGTCAGACGGTTCGGGACGACGCCATATTTTTGCTGCGGAAAGATCGAGTGCGGCACGTCCTGGAATTGCACGACGATCTCGGAGTGCTTTTCCGTCAAGCGCTTGCCGGTGCGCAGGTAGAACGGCACGTTCGACCAGCGCCAGTTGTCGATCTCGAGCTTCAGTGCGACGAAGGTCTCGGTGCTGCTCTCTTTTCCACCAAGCTCTTCGGCGTAGCCCGGCACCGTCTCGTTGCTGATCGCGCCGGCGGTGTATTGACCGCGCACCGTGTTCGTGCGCACGGCATCACGATCGATCGGCCGCAGGGCGCGCAGCACCTTGATCTTCTCGTCGCGCACGGCGTCATGATGCAGGCTCGACGGCGCTTCCATAGCCGTCAGGCACACCAGCTGCATCAGGTGATTCTGCACCATGTCGCGCAGCGCGCCGACGCGGTCGTAGAATTCGATACGGCCACCAACGCCGAGATCCTCGGCGACCGTGATCTGCACATGATCGACAGCGCCGCGCCGCCACAGCGGCTCGAAGAGCGAGTTCGCGAAGCGCAGCGCCAGCAGGTTCTGCACGGTCTCCTTGCCGAGGTAGTGATCGATACGGTAGATCTGGTTTTCCTTGAAACACTTGCCGACCTGGTCGTTGATCTCGGACGCCGACTTCAGGTCGCGGCCCAACGGCTTCTCGAGCACGATACGGCTGTTCGGCGTGATCAAGCCGTTCTTTTTGAGGCCCTTGGCAATGGGACCGAACAGGCTCGGCGCGGTGGCGAGATAGGCCACGCGAATACGCTCTTCCTGGCCGTTCAGCGTCTTGACCAGCGCGTCCCACTCGCCGGGCGACGACGCATCGACCTGGTGGTATTCCACGCGTGCGGAAAATGTCTTCCAGAACGCGGCATCAAATTCGCCTTTGTCCAGGTTGGCGCGCAGGGCCGTCTCTACCGTTTCCAGGTATTGCTTGCGGCTGAGCTTGCTGCGACCCAGCGAGATGATGCGGCTCGCGCCCGTGAACTGTTTATCGAGGTCGCGGTGGTATAGCGCGGGCAGCAGCTTGCGCATCGCAAGGTCGCCCGTGCCGCCGAATATGATCAGGTCGAACTCGTCGACCGGCAGTAATTGCGCCATTGTAGAAACCCCAGGATTTCTGAAATTTTACTACTTTTGCGCCTCTATTGTGGCATTTTTGTAGATTAACCCGCTAGATATTTGTAGTATTGCTACATGCTGAACGAAATCCAGGACCGAACTCCCGACCTGAGTCGCGCCGAACAGCGCGTCGCCCGCTGGGTCGTGAAGCACCCGAAACAGGCCTCCCGGGCGACGCTCGCCGAGGTCGCCATGGAGTGCGGCACCAGTGAGCCGACCGTCATCCGCTTCTGCCGCAGCATCGGGCTGGACGGCTTCCGCGAGTTCACGATTCGGCTGACCGAGGACCTGAGCCGCCCCGTCAGCAACGTCCATAGCAGCGTCAGCGCCGACGACACGGCGTCGGACGCCGTGACCAAAGTCATGGACGCCTCGATCCGCTCGCTCGTCGACATGCGCGCGATCATGTCGTCCCTGCCGGTGGACGAGGCCGTCGCAGCCATGACCGATGCACGGCAGATTGCGTTCGCCGGGCTCGGCGCCTCGGGGCACGTCGCAGCAGACGCCTGCCAGAAGTTCTTCCGGTTGGGCACGCCGAGCACGGCGCTGACCAATACCCCCGACATCCTGCAGTTTGCCGGTGTCTCGGAACCCGGCGACGTCATCATTTTCATCTCGCACGGGGGCCAGTGGCCGGAGCTGGCGCGTGCCGCGAAGCTCGCCCACGAGCGCGGCGCCACGGTTGTCGCGCTGACCGACCAGGACTCCAAGCTGGCCTCGCTCGCGACGATCGTCTTCCCCTGCGAAGGCGTCGAGGATCCCAGCGTCTACACGCCGATGAGTTCGCGCCTTGCCCACCTAGCGCTGCTCGACGCCCTGCAGGTCGCCCTCGCCCTCGTCCTGGGCGATACTGCGGTCGACAAGCTCAAGAAGTCGCGGCAGGCACTACAGTAATTGGAAGACAGTCTTCAGAGAATAGTCATCGTGGGTGGCGGCAGCGCCGGCTGGCTGGCTGCCGGCGTGATCGCGGCCGAGCACCGTATCGACGCAGGGTCGGAGCAGACATTCGAACTGGTTCTTATCGAATCCCCGGACGTGCCGACCATTGGCGTAGGTGAAGGCACCTGGCCGTCCATGCGCTCCACCCTGCAGCGGATCGGCCTGTCCGAGACCGATTTTCTGCGCGAGTGTGACGCCAGCTTCAAACAGGGCACCTGGTTCCGCGACTGGCGTACGGGCAACGGCGACACCTACAGCCACCCGTTCACCGTCCCCATAGAGTTCGCCGAGACCAACCTCGCACCGCACTGGCTGGCGCTGACCGATGCGCCCGCGTATGCGGATGCGGTGACGCCGCAGACGGCGCTGTTCGCTGACTGCCTTGCCCCGAAGCAAATAACCACGCCGGAGTATGCCTTCGTCGTTAACTACGGCTATCACCTGGATGCCGGGAAGTTCGCGGAACTGCTGCGTCGCCACTGCACGGAAAAGCTGGGCGTGAAGCACGTCAAGGCGAACGTGGCGCAGGTCAACGCCGCCCGCAACGGAGACATCCACTCGGTCACAACCGACTCGGCCGGCGAAATTGTCGGTGACCTTTTCATCGACTGCACCGGTACAAAGAGCCTGCTGCTGGGCGAGCACTTCGGCGTTCCGTTCGAGTCGCAACAGGCATACCTGTTCAATGACACCGCCCTGGCGGCGCAGGTGCCGTACACGGACGAGGACCAGCCGATCCAGTCCTGCACTCACTCGACAGCGCAGACGGCGGGCTGGATCTGGGATATCGGATTGCCAACGCGACGCGGCACCGGCCACGTTTACTCGAGCGCGCATATTTCAGACGACGAGGCCACCGCGCAGCTGCTGGCGTATATCACTGAAATCGCGGGAGACAAGGCGGCCGCCGATGTCGAACCGCGCAAGATTCGCTTCGCGCCCGGCCACCGCAGGGAGTTCTGGCACCGCAACTGCGTCGCTCTCGGAATGTCCTCGGGCTTTATCGAACCGCTCGAGGCGTCGGCGCTGGTCATGATTGAACTGGCGGCGGGGATGATCGCGGATCAGTTGCCCGCGAACCGTGAGGTCATGGACATCGTCGCCCGGCGCTACAATCGGAAGTTCCTGCGTCACTGGAACCAGATCATCGAGTTCCTGAAGCTGCACTATGTCCTGAGCGAGCGCGACGACTCTGCCTACTGGGTGGAAAACCGGGCCGCCCGCTCCATCCCGGACAAGCTCAGCGAGCAGCTTTCCCTGTGGCGCCATCGAAGCCCGTGGCACCAGGACGCGGAGGCGGTGGACGACCTGTTTCCAACCCCGAGCTACCAGTACATCCTGTATGGCATGGGTTTCAGGACAGCGCCCCGGCGAACCGCCGGTTACCGGCAGGATCAGCGTCAGCGCCAGGCGTCGGAGTTGTTCCGCAAGAACGCCGCTCGGGCGGCGCAACTGCAGCAGGCCATGCCCGGCAACAGGGAGCTGCTGAGCAAGGTCAGGGAATTCGGGCTGCAGGCGCTTTGAGCGGCAAGTACAACGTGAATTCGAGTAAAGTGTTCGTATGAGCAAGTTCGAGACCCTGAACACGGAAGAACACCGGCAACTGCGGATAAAGACCGGCTATAGCGCAGCGCTGGGTGACGCCGTCATGTTCGCAATGACGTTCCCGGTGGAATTCAGGGATATTCAAAGTTGTTACCCGATCCTGTTCACCAAGGATCCGAACACCGGTGGTTTTTTCGCCGCTGCCCTGCTCGGTTTCGAAACGGAGCAGAACCTGTTCCTGAAGGACGACGGCTGGGATGCGGCTTACGTGCCCGCCCTCATACAGCGCCAACCATTCCTGATCGCCACCGGCGGCGAGGGCGACGATAAGCCGCCGATGGTGTCGCTGGACCTCGATCACCCGCGAGTCAGCCATGACGAAGGCGAAGCCCTTTTCGACAGCGAGGGTGAACCGTCGGAATTCCTCAACCAGAAGATCGCGCTGCTGGACAAGCTGCATCGCGGGCTGCAACACGGCAACGGGTTCATCGACACGCTGCTGAAGCACGAGCTGCTGGAGCAGATCACGCTCGACATTGCGTTCAATGACGGCAGCAAGCAGACGTTGCAGGGTTTCTATTGCATTGCAGAAGAGCGGCTCTACCAGCTCAAAGGTGACGTGCTGGAGTCGCTCAACCAGGCCGGCTACCTGCAACCGATCTTCATGGCGGTCGCCTCGCTGTCCCGGACGCGTGACCTGATCGAACGACGCAACCGGCTGCGGGTCTAGCAACAAGATCGAGTAACGCTATGACCGACCAGCACGTCCTGCACGAAATAGACCAGGCGATCGCGGAGCGCAGTGACGTCACCGCGGCGGATCTGAGCGACGAGCTGCTGGCGTCCGGTCAGCCGCTGGTCTTGCGCGGGCTGGCGTCGAGCTGGGCGGCGGTCCGCCATGGTCTCGAGTCGGCCGACAGCATCATCGAGTACCTGCAGGGATTCGACTCGGACAACGTGGTCACGGCGCTCTACGCGCCGGCGGACGCGGCCGGTCGCATCTTCTACAACGAGGACATGACCGCGTTCAACTTCGAGTACCGGCGGATGGCGCTGAAGGACGCCGTGCGGCAGGTTCGGTCTCACGTCGACGAGCCGGACCCGCCGTCACTGTACATCGGCTCGACCAACGTCGATCACTGGCTGCCGGGCTTTCGTGAAGAAAACGACTTCCCGATTCGACACCTGGAGCCGCTGGTCAGCATCTGGATCGGCAACCAGAGCCGGGTATCGGCCCATTACGACTTCCCCTCCAATATTGCCTGCGTGGTCGCGGGACAACGCCGGGTCATCCTGTTTCCGCCGGAGCAGTTGGAGAACCTCTATATCGGACCGCTGGACTTCACGCCGGCCGGTCAGCCGATCAGCCTGGTGGACTTTCACGCGCCGGACTACGAGCGTTTCCCGAAATTCCGCGCAGCCGTGAAGACCGCACAGATGGCGGTGCTCGAGCCCGGGGACGCCATCATCGTGCCCAGCATGTGGTGGCATCACATGGAAGCCCTGCACGATTTCAATGTGCTCGTGAACTACTGGTGGCGCGACACGCCCTCTTACATGGGGCCGCCTCTGAGCGTGTTGCAGCACGCGCTGCTCGGCCTGCGTGACCTGCCCGCGGCGCAGCGCAAACAGTGGCGGGAGTTATTCGACTATTACGTGTTCAATCCGGACCCTGAGAAATTCGAGCACATCCCGGAAGCGGCGCGCGGCGTGCTGAACCCGATCGACGAGCAGACCGCGCGGCAAATTCGTAAGATGCTGAGAGATAAGTTGCTGTAGGCCGAGCGTCGAATGTCGTCAACCAAAGTACAGAACGTCGTCGTCGTGGGCGGAGGCACCGCGGGCTGGACTGCGGCAGCCGCCCTGGCGAAGCTGATCGGGGTCAACCTGAACGTGGTGCTCGTGGAATCCGATGCCATCGGCACGGTGGGTGTCGGCGAGGCGACGATACCGCCGTTCAGAACAATGCATCGCCTGTTGAAAATCGATGAAGCCGATTTCCTGTCCAGGGTGCAGGGCACCTTCAAGCTTGCCATTCAGTTCGAAAACTGGCGGGCGATAGGCCATGACTATATCCATTCCTTTGGCGTGACGGGCCAGGGCTGCTGGGCGGCAGGCTTTCAGCACTTCTGGCTAAAGGCGAAATCACTGGGCTTCGCCGACGACTATGGACGCTACGCCCCGGAGCTGATGGCCGCGAAGAAGGGACGGTTCGGCCTGCTGCAACAGGATGCGCTGGGTTATGCGTTCCATATCGACGCGACGGCCTACGCCGGGCTATTGCGCGAGCAGGCTGAGCAGGATGGTGTGACCCGCGTCGAGGGCAAGATCGTCGACGTGCACCAGGCCGAGTCCGGTGACATCTCCGAGGTGGTGCTGGAATCAGGGCAGGTCGTGAAAGGCGACCTGTTTATCGACTGCAGTGGTTTCGCCAGCTTGCTGCTGGACAAGACACTGGGTACCGATTTCGAGGACTGGACTCACTGGCTCCCCTGCGATCGCGCCATCGCGGTACAGACCGAAGCGGTCGGCGATCCCATTCCTTACACGCGTTCGATTGCCAGGGAAAGCGGCTGGCAATGGCGAATTCCGTTGCAGACCCGGGTCGGCAACGGCCTCGTTTACTGCAGTGAATTCTTGAGCGATGACGAGGCCCGGGACACGCTGCTCGGCAATCTCGAAGGCGAAGTCATCACGGAACCCCGGGTCTTGCGCTTTCGCACCGGCCAGCGGGTGAAACAGTGGAATCGAAACTGCATTGGCCTGGGACTCGCGGCAGGGTTTCTCGAGCCGTTGGAATCAACGAGCATCCACCTGATTCAGCGAGGGGTAATCCGGCTGCTGCAGATGTTCCCTTACAACGGCATCACCGAGTCGGATCGCACCGAGTTCAATCGCCAGATGGACGACGAGTTCCGCTATATCCGCGACTTCATCATCATGCATTACCACGTCACGGAGCGAACCGACTCCGAATTCTGGCGGCGCTGTCGCGAGATGGAGATTCCCGACGAACTGCAGCATCGGCTGGAGCTGTTTCGCGATACGGGTTTCGTGTTCGGCGCCGAGCGGGATATCTTCCGCGAGAACAGCTGGGTCCAGGTGATGCTGGGCCAGGGAATCGAGCCGCGCAGCTATCACCCCATCGTGGACATGATGGGTGAACAGGAGCTGCGGCAGTTCATGTCAGTGCAGCAGCAGAGGGTCGATCACGTACTGAACCAGCTACCGACGCACCAGGAGTTCATCAACCGTTACTGCCCTGTCCGACCAGCGTCCTGAGACGCTCGGCGATGAAGGCCAGGACCTCGCCCCGGTCTGACGTAGAGAGATCGCCAAGGACGTCGCGGAGATCGGACGGCAAATGGGCTGCGGGATCCCCGTCTTTCCTGAACGCGAAATAATCGAAAAACGCGCGCCAGACTTCGCGCTGGTCCTCGGGCAGCCCGGACATGATCGCTATGGTGTGCATCAGGGCGAGTATCGGCTTGTGATTGGCGGGAAGCGCGTCGTCCCACCAGTAGTTGGCCAGGATGTTCAGCGGTTCCAGCGACTCCACGCCGTGCCACCACAAGATCGGAATATAGACGGCATCTCCCGGCTCGAGCACGGTTTCCTGCGCTGACTCGAGGGCCTCGCGGAATCTCGGAAACCGGTCGAAATCGGGTTCCCGCAGGTCCACGGTGCTGATCGGCGTGCCGCCCGGCGTTTTCAGTAGCGGCCCCAGGTACAGGTTGCTGAGCTGTTCGGGCGGGAAAACCGTGAATCGCCGGCTGCCGCAAACGACGGCCGCGATGTTGTGGTTGTTATCGAAATGAGTGGCGACGATCGACCGATTACTCATCCAGAGCCGTGGCGCAATAACGCTGTCCAGCAGGGGCATCGCGTTGTCCCCGAGGAACGACGGCAAAATGTCAGGAACGTGCAGCGCCTGCAGGGCGATAGCGGGCGGCTGCGGGTCCTCGGCGAGTGACAGGAAGGTATCCAGCGCGGTGCTGATCGAGACGCTTTGCGACCCGAAATTGAATCCCTGGAAATCGTCGGTATAGAAGAAGCGGCCTTCTATCTCCGGCGGACCGATCATGGCAGTGACCGCGGTCCCCGTATCGAGGCGCTTGAAGTACTCGACCGAGCTTTGTCGCGATTCACGAGCTGCCCGAACGGCAGGCCATTCTCGCAGCAATCCTCTTAGCACGGCAGGACGCTTTGCCGGGAAGATCTCGTTCTCGAAGACCGCCCGATCGACGTTCTGCCATTCCTCGATTTTTTGCAAAGCTGTCCCCCTCTTATCCCGGACGCAGCGGCTCTCTCGTCACAGTCTACACGCCTGCGGCCCGGGATCGCGGACTACCGGGTGCTGGTCAACTACGCTATGTTTGGCACAGCAATCGATCTCCCGATGTTCCGAGGACAAGACCCCGTGCCCAACCCCAGAAATATCGCCTTCACGATCATCACGACCGTCGTGATACCGCTGCTCTTCTTCGCTCTGCTCGAGCTGGGACTCAGGGTCGCCGGTGTTGGCAGCTCTTTCGAATATTTCCATGAAATCGACATTGACGGCACGCCTCACTACCAGGAGAACCCGGATTTCGCCGATCAGTTCTATCCGCCGTCACTGAATATCGGCCCCCTCGAGAATACGTTCACCACGGAGCGTAGTCCCGAGCTAGTCAGGGTGTTCGTGCTGGGCGGGTCCGCAGCGCTGGGATTCCCGCACAAGAACCACGGTTTCGACCGGCTCCTCGAGGCCCAGCTCAGGGCCGCATTGCCGTCGCAAAGAATCGAAGTCATCAACACGGCGATGACATCGGTCAATTCCCACGTGGTCTACGCGGTCGCGAACTCACTTCCGGCAGACTCCGCCGACTTCGCCATCATCCTGATGGGTAACAACGAGGTCGTCGGTCCCTATGGCCCCGGCACTTTCAACCAGAACTTCCTGGCGAGTATTGGCGTGATCCGGGGACTCCAGGCGCTGAAACGCACCAGCACCTGGCAAGCCCTGAACAGCCTGATCCAGCAGGTCAGTCCGAACGACGCCATGCAGGAACTCGAATGGGAAGGCATGCAGATGTTCACCAGCAACGGCGTGCCGCAGGACGACCCGCGCATGGCAGGCGTCTACAGCCACTACGAAGATAACCTCGTCGACGTCATCGATACGCTTCGCGGCAAGGGCATGCACGTGATTCTGTCCTCGGTGCCGGTCAACCTGCGGCACTCCGCGCCTTTCCTGTCCGTACGCAGCGGGGACCTGTCTGAGGAAGAGCTCAACCAGTGGCGTGGACTGACGCGCCGCGGCGCCGAGAGCGCCGATCAGGAGAACTGGGATGACGCCGTTACCGGGTTCCGGGCCGCGTTGGAGATTGATCCGGAATATGCCGATACTCATTTCCGCCTTGCCACGGCGCTCGAGAACCTCGGCAATCATCAGGAGGCCGAGGCTCACTACCGGCGCGCCCTGGATCTCGACGCCTTGCGGTTTCGGGCGGACTCCCGGATCAACGAGATCATTCGCGAGGTCGCCGCCGGCCTCGAGGGTGATGACTTCAGTTTCGTGGATAGCGCGGCAACCTTCGAGCAAGCCAGCCAGCCCTTCCAGCCCGGCTGGAACCTGTTGCTCGAACACGTGCACTACGATTTCGCCGGGAACCACCTGCTGGCTGCGGAGCTGTCACGTTCGATCGTCACCCGGTTGGTCCCGGCTGGTGATTTCGTGCCTTTGCCAGCCGCGGAAGTCGCCAGGCGCGTCGGGTTCCCGAATTTCGACACGACCGCGGAGATCGAAAACCTGCAGGGCATGATCCAGCAACCGCCCTTCCCCGGTCAGAGCAATTACGCGCAACTTGCGGCTTTCCTCGACGGCAAACGCGAGAGAGTCAAAGCCGCAGTTGGATCCTCGGCCGACGTGATTCAGAAACGCAAGGACATCGTCGTCTCGGGGCTTGCCGACTGGAAGATCTACTTCGAACTGGCCGTTCTGAACGAGCGCCAGCGTAATGCGACGGCGATGTACTATCACCTCGAGCGGATTCTCGAGATTTACCCGCACAACCGCGAGACCTACATGAAGATCGCCCAGGCGATGAGCAGGGACGGCAAATGGAACGAGGTCATTCCGTATCTCGAGCGTTCCCTCTATTACACCCGGGGCGATGAGGAGAAGATCGCCGAGACCATCGGCTGGCTGGGCTCCGCGTATCTGCGGACCGGCGACTATGACAAAGGGACAGAACTGCTGCTACAAGTGACGAAAGACTACCCGGAGCAGATCGGGTTGACACTCAGGGCGTATGGCAACCTGATCAGGAACGCACGCGATCGCGGCAATGACACGGACCTCGATCGCTACGTGACCGACGTGCAGCGCTACGCCAGGTCATTGGTGCGACAAGAAAAGGACAAGGAGTTCCCGCTGCTGAACCAGCGAATGTCACAAATCATGACCCTGGCGGGCTACGACGAAGAGGCCGCGGAGTGGGCCAAGGGGCAGACGCAGTAAGCTCGGGCTGATGGCCAACCAAAAAAATACCCGCAGCAAGCTGCGGGTATTTTCGTTTTGCTTCAGGTTTGGGTCTGGCTACTCTCTCTCGAGCGTATAGGTCCACCAGTTACCGCCACCAACATCAATCGTCAGCACCGTCGTACCGAGGTCGAAGCTAAGCACGTCGTAGATGACGGACTCGGGTACGGGAACATTGGGAAGCTCACCGCCGTTCACCGTCCTCGGCAGGCCCACGTGTGAACCAACGCCGCTGATCGTGAGGGTACCCGCGGCATTGTCATTGCGCCACACGCCAGGCGCGCTGCCATCGTGCGGCGCCAGCGGCGCGCCGCACTGCTCAGCCCCGGCCTGCCAGTCTTCCAGCCACGTCTCACCGTCCTGGAAGTTCTGGAAGTTGCCGCCCGCTCCGAAGTGGAATACGTCGTCGAACCAGCAGGCGCGTGCTTCGACCACGCCGTCTATGTCGGTACTCCACCATTGGGTGTCCCCGGGTGCGGGACCAACGCCGGCCCCGCCTTCAGTGGCCAGTTTCCAGTTGCCCACCCACGGCGAGTTGGAAACGCGAACATACTTGTACGTCCACCAGTTTCCAGGAGCCGTCTCGAGAGTGACGGTAATGTTGTCGCCGTCGAGGGTCAGCACGTCATAGGTGACTGAATCGGGCGCTTCCGCCGGCGTCGTCAGGTCAGCGCCGTTCACGGTTCTCGGCAAGCCGAGGTGTGCGCCGGTGCCTATCACCGTGATTGTTCCAGCAGCGTCGTCGTACGCGAATATGGCCCGCGCACTGCCGTCGTGCGGCGCAACCGGTGCACCACAGCTTTCAGCGCCTACGCCCTGCCAGGTTTCCAGCCAGGTTTCGTCACCCTGCTCGTTCGCGAACGATCCGTCCGGACCGAACTCGACGAAGTCGTCGAACCAGCAGGCGCGTGCCTCGACAACACCATCGATGTCGGTGCTCCACCAGGAAGTGTCGCCTGCAGCAGGACCAACGCCCGCTCCAGTCTCGGTGTCCAGCCGCCACTTGCCCGCCAGGGCCGCTGTGTCATTGACACGTGCCAGCGTGTAGGTCCACCAGGTGCCGCCACCGACGTCGATCGCGACCTGCAGCGAATCACCGTCCTGCGACAGCACATCGTAGGTCACCGAGTCGGGTACCGGAACGTTCGGAAGCTCGCCGCCGTTCACGGTCCGCGGGAGGCCTATGTGCAGGCCCTGGCCGTTGAGCGTCAGCGTGCCGCCGTCTGCGTCATAGTCCCAGGTGCCGGCGGTGCTGCCATCGTGCGGTGCCAGCGGCGCGCCGCATTGCTCCGCCCCGGCCTGCCAGTCTTCGAGCCAGGTTTCGTCGCCCAGGTAGTTCTGGAACGAGCCGTCACCGCCGAAGTGGTAGATATCGTCGAACCAGCAGGCGCGTGCTTCGACAACGCCATCGATATCGGTGCTCCACCAGGAAGTGTCACCGGCGGCCGGACCGACACCGGCTCCGCCCTCGGTAGCCAGCGTCCACTTGCCGACGACCGGCGAGTTGGAGACGCGCTCCAGTCGATACTGCCACCAGCCGGTGCCCACATCGATCGTGACCGTCATGTCGTCACCGTCGAGCACCGTGACGTTATAGGTGACAGATTCCGGCGCCTCTCCCGGTGCCCCCAGTTCTGCTCCGTTAACCGTCCTGGGCAGGCCTATGTGCGCGCCCACACCGGTCAGCTTCAGCGTGCTCGCGTCCTCGTCATACTGGTAGATGGCGCCGTTGCTGCCATCATGCGGCGCAACCGGGGCGCCACAGGCCTCGGCAGGAACGCCCTGCCAGGTTTCGAGCCAGGTCTCATCGCCCAGGATATTGGCGAAGGAACCGTCGGCACCGAATTCGTAGATATCGTCGAACCAGCAGGAGCGCGTCTCTACGACACCATCGATGTCGGTGCTCCACCAGGAAATGTCTCCTTCGTTCGGGCCAACGCCGGCGCCGGACTCTTTGTTGAGTCGCCACTTGCCGGCCAACGGTGATAAGGGCTGTCTTGCGAGTTTGTAGGTCCACCAGGAACCTCCACCGACGTCGATCGTGACCGTCAGGGAATCGCCGTCCAGCGACAACACGTCGTAGACGATGGAATCGGGCACGGGAACGTTGGGAAGCTCCCCGCCGTTCACAGTCCTTGGCAAGCCGATGTAAGAGCCAACGCCGCCGATCGTGAGCGTGCCTGCGCCTTCGTCATAGACCCAGGTGCCGGCGGCGCTGCCATCGTGCGGCGCCAGCGGCGGACCGCACTGCTCCGCGCCGGCCTGCCAGTCTTCGAGCCAGGTCTCGTCGCCCAGGATATTCAGGAACGAGCCGTCCGCGCCAAAGCGGTAGACATCGTCAAACCAGCATGCGCGGGTTTCGACAACGCCGTCGATGTCGGTGCTCCACCAGGAAATGTCCCCCGGGGCCGGGCCGACGCCGGCGCCGCCCTCGGTGTCGAGGCGCCAGTCACCCGCCAGGTTGACGGGTTCCGGACAGTCGTCGACGCAAAGAACGAGCGTGCTGCCGTCCGTGGTGTCGCTGACCATTTGGCCGACTTCGCCACTGATGTCCTGGTAGTCAATCGTAAAGGTGACCTCGCCCAGGGGGTCGTCCATGGTCATTTCGCGGGTAGCCGTCCAACCGGTTACCTTGCCGTTTACGGTGGCTGGCTCGCCGTTGATAAAGACGACAGGCGCCGCCAGCGCCTCGCTGGCCGTGATATCGATACGGGTGACTTTGCCCGGCTCGACGGTGCCAACCGGCTTCGCTGACTTGGTGCTCTCCCTGATGGAGACGACCGTCAGCGTCGGCGGGATACCGTCCAGGCCGCTTGGTTCCGCGGGTGCATTCTGCGTGATGTCCTTGTTGCTGGTGTCACACGCAGACAGGAGAAGCAGGCCTGCCATGGCCAGGACTGCGCCGAAGCGACCGGCAATATTGCCAGTAAGCCCGCGGTCTGAGTTGAAGAATTGCCGTTGCATTACGTCCCCCGAAAAAGTCTTTTGTCCTTGACTGGTTTTTATCTGGATGTTGGTCAAAGCCACCGGTGATCAACCGACCGATCAGTAGTCGAAGTTATAGCGGAACCCGATGTCCCAGCGCTCACCGGTCTGAACCGCCTGCAGCACCTGTTCTTCGACCAGGCTGTAGACGTGCCGGGTCTCGTTCAGGATGTTCAGGCCGTTGAAGTAGAGCGTGAGGCTGTCGTTGAAGTAATAGGTGACGCTGAGGTCCAACTGTCCGTATTCTTCGACATTGGTCGGGTTGGTCGTCGTACCCTGGCCCTGGCCAACGCCGGCGAGGAAAGCGTCACGCCAGTTATAGGCGAGACGAACCTGCAGGTCCTGGCCGTCGTAGAAGCCGATAAAGTTAGCTGAATCACTCAAACCGGGTAGTACGAACTGGGTTTCCAGCGAGTTGAAGGGGTCGTACTTCAGGTCACCATCAACCAGGGTTGCGTTGACAATGAACCCGAACCCGGTGTCACCGAAGTTGTGCTGCAGGTTGATCTCCCAACCGTCCAGCTTCGAACTCCGCTGGTTTACCGGCTGGCTCAGGTCAAAGACGATGGAAGGATCATCCGGCGAGCTAATGATCGTCTCGCCATCCACCAGCGGACTGTCCTGGTAGTTGTCCAGGATGTACCGACCGACCTGCGTGTAGTTATTCGGATCCAGGCCGCTTTCCGCAACGGCCTGGTTCCACAGGTCACCGCCGATGATGTTGGGAATCTCGAAAACGGTGCCGGATCCGCGACCGTCGGCGATGAAGTCCCTTACGTCCTTCTCGAAGTAGCCAACCGACAGATAACTGCCGCCGGCGTAGTACCACTCGAACGACAGGTCGATGTTCTGCGACTGGATGGGAGTAAGGCCCGGGTTACCCGCCGATGCCTGCGGCCTCGTGTTCGGGAAGAACTGGGTGCCGCTGGGGGTCAGGCCGCCCTTGATCTGTTCGTAGTTGGGGCGGGTGATGGTTTCGCTGAACGACGCCCGCAGGACAATATCCTCCCAGGGTTCGATATCGAAATCGATGTTGGGCAGCGTAACGTCATAGTCACCGCTGACATCCGTGAAGCTCTTGATGTCGTTACCGTCCTGATCCTGCGCCGCGACGATATTCAGCTCATTACCGGCGCCGACCCATGACGAGCTGTCGTAGGTCGTGTTGAGCGCGGCGGAGCGCACATCGGTCTCCTCGTAGCGAACTCCCAGGCGGAAACTGGCCGGGAAGTTACCGAGGTCGCCAGCCCAGTTGAACTGGAAATAGACAGCCGTGGACTCCTCGGTGGTCCGCAGGTCATTCTCCCAGTCGGTCGATGCGCAATAGCCGGTGCCGCAATCGCCGACTTCGGCGTATTCAATACCATTGTTGGCGTAATACGCCTCGCCGGCGGCCTGCAGGTCAGACAGCGATGCCGAGAAGAACTCCCTCTGCAGTTCGGGATGATTGTTGCCCGAGAGCTCGTCGAACTGGTTCTTGATGGTGGAACGCACCAGGATATCGGAGATGTCCCCGGGATTACCGATGCCACCCCAGTTATCCAACTGCACAAAGGACTCCACCGAGCGGTTGGAGACTTCGGTCGTCTGCACGCCGAAATCGATGTTGGCCTCGTCAGAGAACTCGAAGGAGCCGGCGATCTTGGCCTGTTCCAGGTCCATTCTGGACGCCTCATTGCCGAACACGCTGCCGGTGAGGATCATGTCATCCCTGTACAGCGGCCGGTCTGTTTCCCCGCCGGAATTAAGGTCGTTGGAGAAGATAGGCATGTCATAGCCCGTGATGAAGCTCTGGCCGACCTTGTTGAAGGTAGCCATGGTGATCAGCGAGCTCGTGCCGTTGGGGTTGTTCGCCCCTGATTCGGCGGACGAATCATGGTAGTCGAACTCGAGCATCAGCTGGTCGGTGACCCACCACTCCAGGTTGAAACCGACGGATTCGTTCTCGTTCTTGCCGCCATCCGAACCGGTGCCCATGGCGAAATCGTTATTGTCGTTGGTCTCGGTGTAGATGATCGGGGTAGAAATAGCGCGGCCGTCCCATTCGCTGGCCTGCGACAGGGCCGCCGTGTTGGAGAACCACGCGGAAAGATCGCTGTAGGTGCGATCCAGGTCAAACTCGGAGCGGATGTAATCCACGGTAGCCGTAACGTCTTCGGTCGGCGCCCATTGCAGCACGACCTGGGCATTGGTCCTTTCCGTTTCGAATTCAGCCATGTTGTAGGCCACCGACTGCGGAATCGAGTAGTTCTCGTCCGGTGACGTCGGCCGGTTGATCTGGTTTTCATCATTCGGGACCCTGACGTCGACTGAGCCATCCGGAAGCACGTCATCGCCCGGGCGCGTGAACCAGCCATTGACCTGCGCCGTGTTCACACCGTTGTTCCGAACCTGGTGGCTGGCCGTGATGGCGACGCCGACCGTGTCGTCAGCGAAGCGGCCCAGGTAAATACCGGAGACTTCCGGCGTAACCGTGTCGCCGGTGCGGGTCGACGTATCCGCGACCGCCTTACCGGCGAGACTCAGGGTCGGCTCACCCTTGAGCGGCTCCGGCGTCAGGATGTTGATGGTGGAACCGATACCGCCCGACGGTACGTCGGCCCGGCCCGTCTTATAAACCTGCACGCCGGCTACGCCTTCCGAGGCGAGGTCGGCAAAATCGAAGGAGCGGTTGACGCCATTATGCGTCGGCATCTGGCGGCCGTTGATCGTGACCAGGTTGAACTCCGGCCCGAATCCTCGCACCGTCACCTGGCTGCCCTCACCGCGCTGGCGGTCGATCGAGACGCCCGTGATGCGCTGCAGGGACTCCGCGAGGTTTGCGTCGGGGAACTTACCGATGTCTTCCGCGGAAATGGCGTCTACAACGCCCCTCGAGGCGCGCTTCACGTCCATTGACCGCGTCAAGCTGCTGCGGATACCTGTAGTGACGATCTCCTCGATGACTTCGCCTTCCTGGGCGACGGACACCGCAGGCGCCGAGAGGCTAGTACCTACCGCGACGGCTACAGCTACAGCGAGCGGTTTCCTGGAAAATGACGAATCTTGCATGCCTGAAGTCCCCCGGGCTTTGAATACAAACATGTACCGCGGTTCTCCGGCCTAGCTGTCCGGCAACCCGCGTGTTGTTGAATTAGATAAGCAGAACCCCCACGGCTCTGAAGTTATTCGTAAACTGCTTTTCTTATGGCATGTATAATAAACACTGACAGCGCTGTCAACTAAATCAATAAAAAAGGTACAGCACCGCTGTCTGTACCTGTGGAGGGTGGCGTTTGAGAGCTGTGAGTGCCGATCCGGCGAGGATTCGCGCTGCGTGGCAGGGGCGGATATCCGGCTGCATCCTGGGAAAACCGCTGGAAGTCCTGTCATTCCAGCAGGGCCGTGGTGGATTGAACGCCTATCTTGGAGCCGCGGGCGCGCTCCCGCTGCGCGACTACGTGCCGCTGGAGAGAGGGTCGACGGTAGAACAGCTCGGGCGCGCCTGCTGCCGCGACCACATCGTGCGCGCGGAGCCCGACGACGACATTAACTACACGGTCCTCGCTCTGCTGCTCCTCGAGGAGCACGGCGCCGGCTTCGATGTCGCCGACGTGGCCCGCGCATGGCTGCGGCGGCTGCCTGCAGGTACAACCTGGACCGCGGAGCGCGCCGCCTACGCGACGTTGCTTGCCAACATGAACGATGAGTTCGTCAATGGAGACGCAGCCGGATTCGACCTAAGCCTCTGTTCTGACAACGAATACAACGACTGGATCGGCGCGCAGATTCGCGCCGACCTGTACGGCTGGGTATGCCCCGGGCGCCCTGCCCTCGCGGCCGAGCTCGCAGCCCGTGATGCCTCACTGTCCCATCGGGGCGACGGCGTCTACGGGGCGCAGTTTGTCGCGGCGCTTGCCGCAGCCATACCGGCCAGCCCGACCCTGCACGCCGCAATCGACGCGGCGCTCGAGCAGATTCCGGCAGAGAGCGGGGCTGCGGCCGCCGTCTGCTTCGGCCGCGATATCGCCGGGCGCGATGATGCCGTCGACACGCTGCACGAGAAATATGCCGAGCTGTCGCCGGTACACACCTTAAATAACCTCGCGCTGGTCGTGTGGGCGCTGTTATCCGCCGGCGCTGACTTCAGCACGGCCGTCGGTGACGCCGTCGCGGCCGGTTGGGACACGGATTGCAACGGCGCGACCGTTGGCGGCCTGTTCGGCCTCACCGGGCAACCGATTCCCGATCATTGGACCGCGCCCTGGAGCGAGCGCGTGGGCGTGAGCCTCGCGGGCGAATCCGAATTGCCGCTCGGCGACCTCGTTGCGCGCACCGTGGCCGTGGCCGAAAGCATCGGTTAGGTATTTTCGGACTGTCAGGGCTCGCCGCTGTAGACCCTGACGTAATCGATTTCCATCGTCACCGGAAAAACGGTCGTCGCATCCGGTGCGCCAGGCCAGTTACCGCCAACGGCCACGTTCAGGAGAATGTAGAAATGCTGGTCGAAAGGCGCCGGGAAAGCCGCACCCGTCGTCGACCAGGCGTTTTGCATCGCGTACAGCGTGTCGTCGACATACCAGCGAATCTCGGTCGGATCCCACTCGATCGCATAGACATGGAAACCAGCGGCTGCGTCCGTGGCCACCAGGTACCCGTCGCCGGAATAGACGTTCGCGGGCCACGCGCCGCCATAATGAATCGTCCCATGAATCGTGTTGTTGCCTGCGACGCCGAGATTGACGGCTTCCATGATGTCTATTTCGCCGGATGCCGCCCAGCCGCCGTAGACGTTGTCCTGCGGCAACATCCAGAATGCCGGCCAGATACCCTGGCCCGCCGGCAAGCGGATGCGCGCTTCGATTCGGCCGTAGCGCATTGCAAAACGATCGCGCGTGTTGATGCGTGCCGACGTGTAGTCCTTGCCGTTCGACGCCTCGTTGCGGGCCGTGATCACGAGGTTGCCGCTCTCTAGTTGCGCGCTGTTCGGCAAGTACCACTGCAGTTCGTTGTTGCCCCAGCCCGGAATGCCGTACTGGGATCCGTCACCCTCCTCGAAGAACCAGCTCTCGGGGTCGAGCTGCACCGCGTCGAACTCGTCGCTCCAGACCAGTGTCAGCGCGTCGCCCGGCGCTATCGCGGCGTTGTCGGCAGTCACCAGCGTCGGGCTGCCGATGTTGACGTTGTCGCTGGGCGCCGGCGGTGGTGGTGGCGGCGGATCGTCGCCACCTGAACCACCGCTGCCGCCGCCACTGCAGGCGGCCAGCAGCGCTGTCATCAGCGCTACAAGAGAAATATGTTGGGTTGTCATTACGGTCGGCATGTTCGCAGCGGGCCTTGTAGCAACGTTTGACAGCGCTGTCAATGTGGGCCACGATGGCTCGCCATAACTCAGCCGCGTCGGCAATGGCGGCCTGCTCGGTCAGGTCGTGTACGATTGC
>JASJCH010000109.1 GCA_030066075.1 Woeseiaceae bacterium | reverse complement strand
TACCCTGCGTCAGGGCCGGCGTCGAGGCGTTATCGAGAGTGACATCGCCACTGGTGTCGGGATTGGCGCCGCCGAAACCGTCGCCACCGAAGTCCACCAGCCTGACCAGCAAGCTATCGGCATCCGGCGTCCACACGTCGAGGTGAATGTGCGTCATGCTCGTCGCATCGACCGTGAACTCCACGCCCACGAAGTTGATGGCCAGGTGCTCCTTGACCAGGCCGCCGTCGATCGTGACGTCGCTGGTCGTGTCATTCGGCTCCGACCACGGCGTTGGCCAGGTCGTCGCGACGTCCGTGTACGCGTCGCTGTACAGCGAGATGACGTTGGCCGCATCCTGCGTCGGCGTCGGCGCCGAGACTGTCGGCGCGGTCCCGCCACCGCCGGCGTCGTTGTAGAAGTACAGGTTGTCGATGTAGACCGTGCTGCCGTCGTCCGTCGGGTCGATCACGATCTGGTTGAGATCCGCCAGGCTAGCGAGACCCGCCGCCTGCAGATCGGACAACTGGATGTCGACGCTCACCCAGGCACCCTGTGCCAGGGCCGGGGTCGAGGCGTTGTCGAGGGTCACCTCGCCGCTGGTGTCGTTGCCGCCACCAAAGCCGTCGCCACCGAAGTCCACCAGCCTGAAGAGCAGGCTGTCGGCGTCCGGCGTCCATACGTCGAAGTGAATGTGCGTCATGCTGGTCGCATCGACCGTGAACTCCACGCCCACGAAGTTGATGGCCAGGTGCTCCTTGACGAGGCCGCCGTCGATGGTGACATCGCTGGTCGTGTCATTCGGCTCCGACCACGGCGTCGGCCAGGTCGTCGCCACGTCCGTGTAAGCATCGCTGTACAGTGAGATCACGTTGGCCGCATCCTGCGTCGGCGTCGGCGCCGATACCGTCGGCGCGGTTCCGCCACCGCCAACGTCGTTGTAGAAGTACAGGTTGTCGACGTACACGGTGCTGCCATCGGCCGTCGGGTCGAACACGATCTGGTTGAGATCCGCGAGGCTCGCCAGACCCGCCGCCTGGAGATCCGCCAGCGGGATATCCACGCTCACCCAGCTGCCCTGCACCAGGGCCGGCGTCGAGGCGTTGTCGAGGGTCACCTCACCGCTGGTGTCGTTGCCGCCACCGAAGCCGTCGCCACCGAAGTCCACCACCCGCAGGAGCAGGCTATCGGCATCCGGCGTCCATATGTCGACGTGCAGGTGCGTCATGCTCGTCGCATCCACCTGGAACTCCACGCCCACGAAGTTGATGGTCAGGTGCTCCTTGACCAGGCCGCCGTCGATGGTGACATCACTGGTCGTGTTGTTTGGCTCGGACCACGGCGTCGGCCAGGTCGTCGCCACGTCCGTGTACGCGTCGCTGTACAGCGAGATCACGTTGGCCGCATCCTGCGTCGGCGTCGGCGCAGACGTGTCCGGTGCGCTACCCGGGCCCGGGCCCGGCCCGCCGCCGCCACCTACTACCGTGATGTCGTCGACGAAGAAGGTCCAATCATCCGGGTTGTTAGCAAGATCGCCCAGAACACCGTTGTCGAAGATCAGCACCACACCGTCGTATTGCCCGCTCGGTGCGGGCAGCGGGGAGAACGTCATCTCTTCCCACCCCGTACCACCGTGAGTTATCTCTACGCCCAGGCCCTGGCTCTGGCCGCCCACAGGACCCGGCTCGAGCAACACCCTGACGGGACGCGATGAGTAGATTTTCGCGGTGAAACTGTCGCCCGCCGTAAACGCGAACGGCTCGACAAAGATCCGGCTGCCCCCGAACGCCTCGCCGTTACCCGGGTCGGCCTTGGTCATGCGACCGACCCCAAGGCTGTCGTTGCCGGCGGCTATTGCTTCCGGCAGACCCGCTACATCCACGACTGTCATGAAACCGCCGGCGAAGTTGGCAAAACCCGGCTCCGGACACAGCGGCTCGAAATTGATCGGATCGCAGAAGCCCGGTGGAACTGGCGGTTCCGGCGGCACCGGCTGATTGATGGTGCGATCCTGCCCGTCGCCTTCGCAAGCTGCCAGGAAAAGCGCGGGAATCAGGAACGTGAAAATGCGTGACAAGCGCTTGGATGCTGATGCATGCATGGATTTAGTCTCTATGTAACTGTATGATTTAAATAGCATTTATTGTTCTTATTCTTATCTGGACCGGCGCGGCGAACGTGTGGTGCACGCGCCGGCCGGTCGCGAAGCCGGTTAGTCCCCCGAGTAGATTCGGACGTAGTCCACTTCCATCGTGGTGGGGTAATCGGCAGGATCCGGGGTTCCCCCCAGGTCGCCGCCGACAGCGACGTTCAGCAGGATATGGAAGGCCTGGTCAAACGGTGCGGGGTAAGGCGCGGCCGTCGAAAACCAGTTGTTCTGCATGCTGTACAGCACGTCGTCGATGTACCAGCGAATTTCTGCAGGATCCCACTCCAGCGCGTACACGTGGAACTCGGCGGTCGCGTCGCCCGGAACCTCCTGTTGTGCGCCGGTGAAGACGCGGTCCGGGAATTCGCCGCCATAGTGGATCGTGCCGAACACCGAGTTTTTGCCGCCGACGCCGAGACTGGTCGCCTCCATGACGTCGATCTCGCCCGACGCTGCCCAGGCGCCGTAGGGACTATCCTGCGAGAGCATCCAGAACGCGGGCCAGGTACCTGCCCCCGCCGGCAGCCGCATCCGGGCTTCAATGCGCCCGTAGCGGAACGCGACGCGATCTTGGGTCGTGATACGCGCCGACGTATAGTTATAGCCACCGACGGCCTCCTGTCTCGCCTCGATGACGAGCACGCCGTCGACCAGCTGCGCATTGTCTGCCTGGTAGTACTGGAGCTCGTTGTTGCCCCAGCCCGGGATACCTTCGGCGGTGCCATCGCCGACCTGGGCGAGCCAGACGTCGGGATCGAGGGCGGCGCCGTCGAACTCCTCGCTCCAGACCAGGGTCATGGGTCCACCCGGCGTGATCGGCTCGTTATCCAACAGCGTCAGGCCCGGCATGGGCGTCAATGGCGGGCGATCGAAGACCCGCGGACCGGAATCTACTTCAGACAGTACCGGAGGCTGGTCAGAGTCCTCGCAGGCAGTGAGAAAAAAGGCGAGCGCCAGGGCAGACGCGGTCGACAGAGCCCTTCGCGAGCGAAGCTTCATTCTTGTTTTCCCCCTCGTTGTACGGAGCTGGCGGGAGGTGCGATCTCCCGTTGTGAGGGGCACAATTATCAGACAATGACAGCGCTGTCAATCTCGGATCGCGCGTATTGTTACAACTTCTTACAGTTACCCGGTCGACCGTGTCAGGGGCTCTGCAACAGGCGAATGAGGCGCGGCGCGGCTTGCACCGCGTTCTCGCCCGTCGCCGCCGAGTTTTTCGTCCCAGGCGCGGTTGATCCGGTCGTCGCCGATCACCGGCGTTATGAAAAATGAGGCCGTCGCGGTCATGCCGCGCAGGCTGAACGCGAACGTGTCGCGAAAGAAATTACGTTTGTTACTCATGGTCTTATCTCCCAAGCGAAGTCGATAAGGCCCAACAGCCCGGTGGGCTGGTGAGATGGTCGGGGCGCGGCGCCCAGCCGCGCCCCGGCAAGTTGGAATGCAGGTTTAAACCGGCTGGCAACAGCCAGGCGCGAAGTAACGGGCGAGGAAGTCCTCAAACCGGCGAATCGCTCCAGGGCTCTCGCTGGGGGCGCCTTCCAGCCGCTCGTCCCAGGCCTTGTTGATCCGGTCCTGCGCAATGGCTGGCGCGGGGGTGAACGAGGCAATCGTCGTCAGGCCATGCAGGCTGAACGTGAAAGCGTCTCGTCCTGATGCTGCTTTCTTGAACATGGTCTTTCTCCAGAGGGTTGATTGCATTTGCCGGCTCACACCAGTGGCCGACGTGTGCAATTTAGGGCCGCCGGGTCAATTCCACAAACGAAAAAAAGTCAGGCCTCGGACAAAAAAATCTCAGCTCGGATCAGCGAACTTCTGCAATATCCAGTCGCGCAGCAGGCAGACCGCCGGGTCCCCCGCCCGCTCTTCCCTGTAGACCAGGTAGTAGCTGACGTCCGCAACGAGTTCCTTGTTGAACAGTCGCACGATGGTGCCCTGCTTGAACCACTGGTCGGCCAGCGGAACCGGCACCATGGCAGCGCCGATGCCGCGCTCGGCCGCCCTCACGACTGCGATCATGGAGTCCAGCCGGGTCACCTTGCTGTCCTTGGGCAACTCGATGCCAGCCGCTTTCGACCACTGCTTCCAGGCTTTGGGGCGGGTCTCGTGGACGATCAGCGGGAAGTCGCTGACGATCGCCTTCTTTTTGACGACGATTGATTTCTTGAAGTCGGCCGAACCCGCCGGGAACATTCGCAGCGGAAACAGCAGGTGCGCTTCGAGGTTATCCGGCGGTGATTTGAACAGGCGGATACTGAGGTCGGCGTCGGCCGGGTGTTTTTCCGACGACTCGTCGCTGGTACCCACCTGGATGTCGATGTCCGGGTGCTCGGCCGTAAATTCACTCAGCCGGGGAACAAAGTACTCGCTCGCGAAAAACGGCTGCACCGACATCCGCACCGAGCGCGCCGGTCCGTCCTTGCGGTAGCTACCCGCAATGGTGTCGATGCGCTGAATGTGAGGCTCCACCTCTTCAAAGAAAGCGCGCCCGGATTCGGTGAGCTTCAGGTCGCGACTGCCGCGCTCGAAAAGCTGGATGCCGAGTTCCTGCTCGAGACTCCTTACCTGGTGACTGACGGCCGACGCGGTGATGAAAAGCTCCTCGCCGGCCAGCCGGAAACTCTCATGGCGGGCCGCTACGCAGAATGTGCGCAGCCCACGCAGCGATGTTCGTGGCCCTGCAGGCATGAGCGCTTATCTCTTCATCACCTGTTTGGGGGTTCGGTCCACAAAGAATAGCCCCCAGTGTTTCTCGGCGCCCTTCGGGTTATCCGGGTTGCCCTTCCACGGTTCGTCGAAGGCCTCGAAGAAGAACACGGTCGTGTTGGACTCGGTCGCCCAGTCGTGAATTTCGTCGTAGTAGCGCGCCTGCGCCGCCTCGCTGGCGCGCTCGCCGAACTCGCTCGCCGTCGTCGCCCAGCCGGCCTCGAGGATGGCCATCGGCTTGCCCGGTAATGCGGCCTGCACGCGCTCCATGTTGTCGATCGTGTAAGCCAGCGCCTCGTCGATGGTTTTGTCTTCCCACGCCGGATAGGTGTGAATGCCGAGGTAGTCCACCTCGGCAGCGAGCGGCGCGCCGTCGAGGATCCACCATTCGTAGTTGTCCGCGACGGTGACCGGCTGGTCGATCGCGGCCTTCACCTCGCGCACATAGTCAATGACCTGCTGCAGCGGCACCATGTGGTCGTTCCAGATGACGAGCGCCTCGTTGCCGACGTTGACGGACACGACGATTTCATCGAATTCCTGCGCCAACTCGATGCCGCGCGCGACCTCCGCCGCATTGGCCAGCTTGCTCAACGCCAGTTCCTCGTCCGCTATTGGTTCGTCCAACCATGGGCAGTTTTCGTGATTGCTGATCTCGGCGCGTAACCAGATGCCGAGCAAGACCTTGATCGGCAGGTCGTGCTCGCGAATCAGCTCGAGCGTGGTCGCCGAGTTTTCACCGACGTCGTAGAGTCGGATCAGCCCGAAGCCGTGTTCGACGAGGATATTCAGGTCCTCGAGGACCTCCTCGTCGCTCGGGTTGGCGGCGCCGGCGCC
>JASJCH010000108.1 GCA_030066075.1 Woeseiaceae bacterium | reverse complement strand
GAGCCGGGCGAGTTCACCCAGCGCGCCTTCCTCAACGACAAGCTCGACCTGGCGCAGGCTGAAGCCATCGCCGATCTCATCACGAGTGGTACCGAGCAGGCCGCGCGCGCCGCGCTGCACTCGCTGTCGGGCCTGTTCTCCGCCGAGGTGGATGCGCTGGCTGAACGGCTCGTGCGGCTGCGCATGCACGTCGAGGCCGCGATCGACTTCCCCGAGGAAGAGATCGACTTCCTGAGCGACGACCAGCTCGCGGCGCGTATTGAAGAATGCGCCCGCGCGTTCGCCGACTTGCGCCACCGCGCCCGGGTGGGCCGAGTGCTGCGCGACGGTTACCGTGTGGTCATCGTTGGCAAGCCCAATGCGGGAAAGTCGAGCTTGCTGAACCGGCTGAGCGGCGAGGAGGCGGCCATTGTCACCGAGGTTGCCGGCACCACGCGCGACATCCTGCGCGAACAGATCAACATCGACGGGCTGGCGGTGGAACTGGTCGACACCGCCGGCCTGCGCGAGGACCCGGACCGGATCGAGGAGGAGGGCATTCGCAGGGCGCGCAAAGCCCTGCAGAGCGCCGACGCGGTGCTGTGGATCCAGGACGCGCGCGAGCCGCTGCAGGAGGCGATCGACGAGGCGGCGCCCGAGGGCGCCGAGATTATCGTCGTGCGCAACAAGATCGACACTACCGGAGACGCGCCCGGGCTGGTCGACGACCTCGTCCATGTTTCGGCGAAGACGGGCGCCGGGATCGATGCGCTGCAGGAACGCCTGCGCCGCGCCGCGGGCTACCGCAACCTGGGCGAGGGCGCCTTCACGACCCGCAAGCGCCATGTCGACGCCCTGCGACGCGCCGCTGGCCACTTCGAGAAGGGCCGCAAGGCTCTCGAGGAAACCAAGGCCGGGGAGCTGCTGGCCGAGGAGTTGCGCCTGGCGCAGGAGGCGCTCGGCGAGATCACCGGCGCCGTGTCGTCGGACGACCTGCTGGGACGAATCTTCTCGGAATTCTGTATCGGCAAATGAGCCCGGTCAGGGCGTGAAGCGCGGCTCGGTGATCGCCATCTCGGTAACCGGGCCGTACTTGGCGACGTCGTCACGTATCAGTTCGGCGTCGCCAATGATCGCGAACACGAGGTCTCTGCGGCGCGGATAGACGCTCAGGATCACGGCCTGGATGTCCTCGCCGGCCGCGCCGGCAATGGCCTCGCCATAGGCGTTGATGTAAGAAGCGTCGAGCCCGGCAGCCTGCAGGCTCGCGAACTGTCCCGCGAGCTGGCTGGACGTCTCGAGGCGCGGCGCAAACTGCCCCAGGATGTAGTTCTTGCCGGAAGTTACGAGCTCTTCGCTGAAACCGTCGTTGCGCAAACGTTTCAGCAGCTCGAGCGCGAGGTCGATCGCCACGACCGTTGTGTCGGTCTTCGTGAACGAAACGATGGCGAACGAACCCGGCTGCGACGGTCGCGTCAGCGCGGAGCGCACGTTGTAGGTCAGCCCGGCCTTGGTGCGCATCTCGTCGACCAGCAGCGAGGTGAAGCGCCCGCCGAACAGCGTGTTGGCAATGTCGAGTTCGGCGCGCTGTTCGAAGTTGCGCTCGACGCCGACGTTGCCGATCCAGAAATAGGTCTGCGTGGCGCCGGGCTTGTCGATGAGCAACACGCGGCGCCCTTCCTGCGGCTCCGCGGGCTCGATCTCTGGCAGCGGCTGGGCCGCGGGCCGCCAGTCGTTGAAGGCGGCGGTCAGCGCGTTGATAACTTCGAACGCGTCGATGTCGCCGACGACCGAAACCACCAGCCGGTCCGCACCGACGAAATCTTCGAAAAAGCCGAGCAGGTCGCGATGGCGAATGTTGGCGAGGGATGTCTCGTCGCCGTCGACCGCCGTGCCGTACGGATGATCGCCAAACAGCCAGGCGGCGCCGTACAGCGGCAGCAGGCCCGGCAGGTTCGTGTCTTTCGCCGCGCGAATCAGGTCGACCTGGCGATCGCGCAGCTTCACGAACTCGCCGCGCTCCAGTTGCGGGGCGCGCAACATGTCGGTGAGCAACTCGATGGCGATCGCGACATCCCGCGCAAGGAATTCGCCGGAGATCGTAATCGACTCGAGGCCGGTGCGGGCCGACAGCGTGGCGCCGGCGGCGTCGACGGTTTCAGCAAATACCGCCGCGTCGCGGTCGCCCGCACCCTTCTCGAGCATCGAGGCCAGCAGGCTGGCCAGTCCGGCCTTGCCGTCCGGGTCAGTGACCGCGCCGCCACGAATGACAGCGCTGATTCCGACCAGCGGCACATCGCGTTTCTCGTGGACGATGAATACTGCGCCGTTCTCGAGCTCGACGATGTGCGGCTCCGGCAGCGTCACGCCCTGCGCTCGGGCCAGCCCGGCGACAACAACCAGCGCCAGCATCAGGAGCCGCTTCATTCTTCGACCTCCGGCGGCGCCTGCAACACGCCGACCGTCATTCTGCGGGTATCGAACACGCTGGCCGCTGTCTCGCGGAGCTGCTCCGTGGAGATGTTCTCGATGCGTGAGGAAACGTAGAACAGCGCCTCGTAGTCATCGTGAAAGACTTCGTACTCGCCGAGAGCATCCGCCTTGCCGCGAATGGTAGCGAGCTGCCGGAAGATGTCCGATGCGACAATGTTGCGCGCCTTGGCCAGCTCGGCATCGGTAACGCCTTCTTCAGCCACGCGCCGAAGCTCCTCGAGCATGCGCTGTTCCACGACAGCGGGGTCACCGTCGGGCGGCAGCGTCAGGAAGAAATAGGCGAGGCCCGGGTCGAGCCAGGCGCCCCACCAGCTGTCCACGGACAGGGCCAGCTGCTCTTCCTCGACCAACAGGCGATGCAGGCGCGACGACTCGCCCCCCGTCAGGATGCTCATCAGCAGCGTCAGGTGCAGGGACCGCGGGTCTGAAGCTTCGGCAGCGTGGAAAGCCATGTGCACCAGGGGCGTCTGTGCATCGGTCTCGACAACCACCCGGCGCGTGCCCATCTGCTCTGGCTCGACGGTGCGCACCGGCGGCGGCGGCTCCTGCGCGGCGATCGAACCGAAGTGCTTGTCGGCCAGCCTGAAAACCTCCTCGGTCGTAACGTCGCCGACCACGACCATCGTCAGGTTGTTCGGCGCGTAATAGGTGCGGTAGAAGTCCTGCAGGTCCTGGTCGGTCCATTGCTCGATATCCGACGGCCAGCCAATAACCGGGAACTGGTACGGGTGGGCGACGAACGCCGTGGCAAACACCTGCTCCATGAGCTTCCAGTCATTGTTGTTGTCGACGCGCAGGCGCCGCTCTGCGTAGACGACTTCACGCTCGCTTTCGACCGCGTCGGAGTAGGTCTGCAGGTTCTGGAATCGATCGGCCTCGAGTTCGAATATGGTCTCGAGGGCGGACCGCGGGAACCAGTCGGTGTAGACCGTCACGTCGTTGGTCGTATAAGCGTTGTTGGCGCCGCCCGCGGCTTCCATGAGCGTGTCGAACTCGCCGGGCGCGAGCTTCTCGGTGCCGAGGAACATCATGTGCTCGAAGAAATGCGACAGGCCCGTGATGCCCGGGTACTCGTTACGACCGCCGGCCTTGACGAAGGTGTACAGCGCCACGTTGGGAATGTCGTGGTCGGGCCACGCGATGACGGTCATGCCGTTGTCCATCGTGAGCCGGCGGATCTCGCTCGGTGTCGTGGCGCGCACCGGCGCATCGCCTTCGGGAACGCCGGGCACGAGAAACTCGAAGGTCGGCAGCAGGCGCTGGCCGAATACGGCGAGGACGCCAAGCACCACGAGCACCGCAACGGCCGCATTCAGCTTCTGGCCGGTCTTGTAAACGATCGACTGCGTCTGGTCGACGTCGACGGCTTTCTTCAGGCCCACGGGCGTGATTTCGTAGGTCCAGGCGAACCAGAGCGCGACCGGGAAGCCTACGATCAGCACGAAGAAAACGAACGCCTCGGTCCAGGTGGGTACCGTAACCTCGGACTGGATCGCCCCGACGAACCAGACGACCAGCCAGGCAAGGACGGCATAGAGCAACGCAACCTTGAACACGTTGCGGCGGCGCATTTCAGCGAACACGGCCATAGGGGAATCCTACCCCAGCAGCCCCTCGCGCCGATATAGCCGTGCGCAGATCCAGGTGAGAATGGCGCCGATCGTGAGCGTGCTGCCAGCCGAGATGGCGACGTGCAAAACGTTGATCGGCTCGTTCTTGATCATGTCCACGAGTATCAGGTGCTGGCTCAGGCTGGGAACGAACATGAACTCGAGCTGCGGACGCAGCGTCAGGATGCTGACAATCAGAATCGGCAGCGTGGGCGCGACCAGCACGACGCTGAGCCAGGTCTGCGCTTCTTTGTAGCTCTTCGTAAACGAAGCGACCAGCGTCATCAGTGCCGCGCCGAGCAGGATGAACGGCGACAACACGAGGAAAGCCGCCGCGACAACCGTCGGGCCGAAGTTTGGCGTCATGCCCAGCTGCTCGAGCGGCATGAAATTGAGCGCCACGTAAAAGGAACACAGGCTGAGCAGCAGCGAGACCGCCATGAATACGCAGGTTGCGGCGATCTTGCCGACCATCAACTGGTCGCGGGTCACTGGCAGTGACAGCAGGGGTTCGAGCGAGCCGCGCTCGCGCTCGCCCGCCGTCGTGTCGATGGCGAGGTACATGCCGCCCATCAGCAGCGCGAATATGAAGAAATAGCTCATCATGCCCAGCAGGATCGCCGAGCGGCCGCTGGGCGTGGACACGTCCACCTCGTCCACATTGATCGGGCGCAGGGCCATCGGGCTGACGCCCCGCGCCACGAGGCGCATCGTGGCGATCTCCTGGCTGTAGGAGTGCAACGCCGTACGCACGCGCCGGGCATCCCGCTCCGCCTGGGTGTTGGCCTGGTCCGAAATCAGCTCGACTTTCGCGGGTATGGCCTCGCCGAGCTGCTCGCCAAAGGTCTCGGGAATGATGACGACGACATCGTGCTCGCCGACCGTCACGGCCTGCATGGCCGCCTCGCGAGACTCGGGGCCTTCAACAACGTCGATATTGTGACTGCCGAGATAGTCGACGAGATTCGGCGCATGCTGCTGCCCCATCACCGGCACCTGCAGCGACCGCTCGATGTCGTCGAGCGAGCGCTCGATCGACAGGTTGATGACGAACGCAAACAGCATTGGGCCGAACAGCGGCCCCATAATGAGCGCGGAAGCCAGCGTACGACGGTCGCGGAAGTTGTCCACGACCTCCTTGGCGAAGACGGTAAGCGACGTTCGCATCATGCCGGCTCCACCTGCTGGATGGCCTTCACGAAGGCGTCTTCGAGGTCGTCGCAGCCCGTGCGATTGCGAATGCCGTCCGCCGAGTCGTCAATGGCGACCTTGCCGTTGGCGATTATCACGATGTCGTCACAGAGTGCGGCAACTTCCTGCATCACGTGACTCGAAAACAGCACGCAGTGTCCGGCGTTCTTGAGCTTCAGGATCAGCTCGCGCAAAGACCGTGTCGCCATGACGTCGAGGCCGTTACTCGGCTCGTCGAGGATCACGTTCTGCGGGCTATGGACCAGCGATCGCGCGATCGCAACCTTGGTGCGCTGGCCCTGCGAGAAGCCCTTGGTCTTGCGGTCGGCGAACTCGTCGATCTCCAGCAGGTCGAC
>JASJCH010000107.1 GCA_030066075.1 Woeseiaceae bacterium | reverse complement strand
GTTACCAGCGGGTCTTCGAGATAGACATCGGCGTCAGGGGCGTTGATCGAGGCATGGAAAAAGCGGCCTGTCGCCGGATCGTCGACATCCACGAGACGGCCGGTGCTATTCGTCGACGTATTCATCAGCGTCACGGCAATCGAGCCCACGTCGTTCGCGTCCGTATCGAAAGTCGTAATGATGTAAGACGACGTCGCGATCAGGTTGAGCGGCAATGACTCAAACAGGATCGTCGAATCGTCACCGGCAGGGGTCAGGATAATGACCTTTTCCGCCGCTTCGACTTCCTGGATCGGCGATGCCTCGGTAAACGACAGCGTTGCTGACTGCGTGCCCGCGGCAGGCGCCACGCCGGGGTCGAGCAGGTAGGCGTCTATTGGCCCGAGCGACGGTGATGCGTGTGCGAAGCGCAGTTCATAGAAAGTCTCATCGCCATTCCAGTCGCGGATGGCCGATTCCCATACGGTGATGTCAGGCGCTTCGAGGTCGCCACTGACGAGCATCGTATAGTCGGTGTCCGCGATGACGTCGATGAACTGGCTGGCTATGCGAGTCGTTTCCGAATCGCCCGCAAGCAGCACGTTGAAATTGAACGTGTAGTCGAGGTCGTCCCAGGTCGACGACGCCGACAAGTTCTTGAACGCCGCGGCCGCCAGGAAGCGCTCCTCGATCAGGAAGCTGATCTCCGGCGATGTCGGGATGGCGTTGATCGCGCGCACCGTACCTTCGCCGGTCGGATTGGGCAGGTCCGAATCGCTGACGCAGCCGCCCGCAATAATTGTCGCGGCGAGAAGGGCCGCTACCAGGTAGTGCTTCATGCAGTCTTCTCTTCGTATCCGTAAACCGACTTGACCTCGAGAAACTCCTCGATGCCGTGCGAGCCCCACTCGCGGCCGTTACCCGACTGCTTGTAGCCGCCGAACGGCGCCATCGAGTCGAGGTGCGCACCGTTGATATGGACCATTCCAGTGCGCATTCGTGCGGCTACCTTGCGAGCCCGCTCCAGGTTGCCCGACGACACGTAGCCGGACAGGCCGTAAGGCGTATCGTTGGCGATCCGAACGGCGTCGTCATCGTCTTCGTAGGGAATGATCGACAGAACCGGGCCGAAGATCTCCTCGCGTGCAATGGTCATGTCGTTGCTGACGTTGGCGAACACGGTTGGACGCGCGAAGTAGCCCTTGTCCAGCCCTTCCGGACGCCCGGTGCCGCCCGCCGCCAGCGTGGCGCCTTCGTCGATACCTTTCTGGATCAATCCCTGGACCTTTTCCCACTGGAGCTCGGACACGAGCGGACCGACCTCTGTCTTTGCGTCGGTGGGATCGCCGACAATCGTGGCTTCGGCTACGGACGCCGCCAGCGCGGCCGCCTCGTCCATGCGGTCTTTCGGCACGAGCATGCGCGACGGCGCGTCGCAGGACTGGCCCGTGTTGTCGAATACGTCGGCTGCGCCATCCTTGACCGCAGTTTCGAAGTCGGCGTCGTCGAGTACGATGTTGGCGGACTTGCCGCCAAGTTCCTGGGCAACGCGCTTCACCGTGGGCGCCGCGTTCTGGGCTACGAGGACGCCCGCCCGGGTCGAGCCGGTGAACGACATCATGTCGACATCCGGGTGCTGGCTGAGGGCGGTGCCCACGCCGGGCCCGTCACCGTTGACCAGGTTGAACACGCCGGCGGGCACGCCCGCGGCGTCGAGAATCTCAGCGAAGATCATCGCGTCGAACGGCGCAATCTCGCTCGGCTTGAGCACCATCGTGCAGCCGGCAGCAAGCGCCGGCGCTACCTTGACCGCGATCTGGTTCATCGGCCAGTTCCAGGGCGTGATCAGGCCGCATACGCCGATCGGTTCCTTGACGATCAGCGTGGTCCGATTGCGTTCCTCGAATTCGAACGTTTTCAAGGCGCGCAGCGCCGCCTTGATGTGCTGTGGACCGCTGGCGGCCTGGGCATTCCTCGCGAGCCCCCACGGTGCGCCCATCTCCTCCATGATCGCTTCCGCGACTTCATCATGGCGTTTTGCGAATTCCGCGAGGATCGCCTCGAGCAGAGCGATGCGCTCCTCGCGCGTGGTCTGTGAGTACGTCTCGAATGCCCGCTTGGCGGCGGCCACGGCCAGATCGACATCGGCGGCCGAGCCCAGGCTGATCCTGCCGCAAACCTCTTCGGTTGCAGGATTGATAACGTCAAACGGGTTCGGCGATGCCGGGTCCACCCATTTGCCGTCGATGTAGAACTGGAGCATTTCGCGCATCATAGGTCCTCCTCGGCGAGCCGCGAATGATATCCTAGAAGCCATCGGGAGGCCTAGCTTCGCTCGCGATGACTGTGAAAAATAATAAGAACAGGGGGGTGCGTTGCTACCGTTCAGTGACGTCATTCATCTCGCGATCACCGGGGTCGCACAGGGTTGCGCGTATGGGCTGATCGCCCTGGGTTTCGTGCTGATCTACAAGGCGACCGAGGTCGTCAACTTCGCCCATGGCGAGTTCATGATGCTCGGCGCTTTCGCCGTGCTCGCCCTGTCGGAGGCGCTCGGCTGGGGCTTTTGGCCGTCATTCCTCGTCGGGTGCCTGTCGATCGGCGTCGTCGGCTATATTGTCGACGCACAAATCATGCGCAGGATCATTGGCGAGTCGCAGGCCAGTATTTTCATCCTCACGGTCGCCTTCGGCTTCATCTTCCGCGCACTCGCCGGGATGATCTTCGGCTGGAACGCGCGCTCCGTCGAAGCGCCGTTCACGGGCAAGCTCGCGATCGGCGACCTGGTCGAGATCAACTACGACCGACTGCTCATCATTGTCGCGACCGTCATATTCGTGGTCGCCATCCGGCTGTTCTTCCGCCGCACGCGCTTCGGCGTGGCGATGCGCGCCGCATCACAGAACCAGCTGGCCGCCTATTACATGGGTATCCCGGTCAAGCGGCTCGTGTCCATGACCTGGGCGCTCGGGGCCCTTATCGCAGCGGCGGCTGGCGCGCTGCTCGCGCCCGTGACCCAGGTCGACACCACTATCGGGCTGCTCGGTATCAAGGCGCTGGCCGGCGCCATCGTTGGCGGTTTTGGCTCGATCTATGGCGCACTGCTGGGCTGCATCCTGATCGGCGTCATCGAACCGTTCGCAGATTACTTCCTGCCCGGCATCAAGGGAGTGTCCGCGTATGTCGTCATGCTGCTGGTGCTGTTCGTCAGGCCTGAGGGCCTGATCCCGCAGACCTACCAGAAGAAGGTCTGAGCCATGCAGTTCCTGTTCAAGACCGCGTACAACGACGACATTCGCTTTCTCGCGAAGACCGGCGAGAAAGTCAGGGTGGCGATCGTCGTACTGTTCCTGCTGGCCGCGCCGCTGTTCCTGCAGGACTACTACCTCGCCGAGCTCGGCTTGCTGCTGGTATACGCAATTGCGGGAGTCGGGCTGATGCTGCTGACCGGCCACACCGGCCAGGTTAGCTTCGGCCATGCCGGTTTCCTCGGCATCGGCGCCTACGCGCACTCGGTACTGCTCGCACATGGATTGCCTTTCATCGTGTCGATCTTTGCCAGCGCCGCACTGGCGGGGCTCGTTGGCATGGCGCTGGGCCGCTCGGCATCGAAGATGCACGGTTTTTACCTCGCGATAGCGACGCTTGCCTTCGGCATCCTCATCGAGACCCTGTTCGGGGAGTGGTCGTCCGTCACCGGCGGCCATATGGGGCTGGCCGTGCCGTCGCTGCAGGTCTTCGGAATGTCTCTCACTGAGGTGTGGCAGCAGTATTACGTCGATCTGTTCTTCGCACTGATCGTTATCGCGGGAGCGGCAAACCTGTTTCGCAGTCCCACCGGTCGTTCGTTCGTCGCGGTCCGCGACAGCGAGCTGTCGGCGCGCTGTCTCGGCGTCAACGTTGAATGGGTAAAAATCCAGGCCTTCGGCATTAGCGCGGCCATCACCGGACTGGCCGGCGCGCTGCTGGCGCACCACCTGACCTACCTCGCGCCGGACGTTTTCGGCGTGCTCGAGTCGCTCAAGCTGTTACTCATGATTGTCGTCGGCGGCCTGGGGACGATCCTCGGCGCCATCCTGGGGGCAATCGTGATCTCACTGCTGCCGGTCGGCATCAGCTTCCTCAAGGGCGTGCTGCCTGCCGGGATCGGCCAGACGGCGGGCCTCGAGCCGCTGCTGTTCGGGTTGATTATCGTACTGGTCATCATCTTCGAACCTGCCGGGCTCTACGGACGCTGGATGAAGATTCGCTTCTTCTTCGAGACGTTTCCGTACTACCGCAAGTCGTCTTTCGTGCGGCAGAAGACCTACCTCAAAACGGATCGCATGCGATGAGCGCGCCGCAGCGATTGTCGGTAGAGAACCTGTCGATCGAGTTCGGCGGCGTGCACGCGGTCGAGGATGTGTCGTTCGACGTCGAACCGGGCGAGACTTTCGCGATCATCGGCCCGAACGGCGCCGGCAAGAGCACGATATTCAACCTGATCAGCCGTCTGTACCAGCCGACAAGCGGTTCTATCCACTATGGCGAGCAGGACCTGCTGCGGTTGCCCGCGCATAAGGTCGTGTACACGGGCATCGGCCGCACTTTCCAGAACATCGAGCTGTTCGAGCAGGCCACAGTGCTGCAGAACCTGCTCGTCGGTCGCCACGCGCACATGCGCAGGAACCCGTTCAGCGATTTCCTCTTCTGGCCGGGTGTGCGCAAAAGCGAGATCGAGCACCGGGCAAAGGTCGAAGACATCATCGACCTCCTGGAGATCGCGCAGTACCGGGACGAACGTATTGCCGACCTTCCTTACGGTGCGCGCAAGAACGTCGAGCTGGCGCGGGCACTCTGCGCGGAACCGTCACTGCTGCTGCTCGATGAGCCCGCTTCCGGCCTCAACAATGAGGAGACCGACGACATCTCGTTCTACCTCGAGGACGTCAAGCACGACCTCGGCATTACGCTGGTCATGGTCGAGCACGACATGAACCTAGTGGGGCAGGTCGCCGACCGCGTGATGGCGATCAACGATGGCCGCCTGCTGGCCATCGGTTCCCCGGACGAGGTGCGTGAGAATCCGGACGTGCAGCGGGCTTACCTCGGAGTCACGGAATGACCGCGCCGCTGCTGGAATTGCGCAATATCGAGACCTACTACGGCCCGATCATGGCGATACGTGGCGTGAGCCTGAGTGTAGACGAGGGCGAGATCGTCGCCGTGCTCGGCGCGAACGGGGCCGGCAAGACGACGCTGCTGAAGACCGCAACCGGGGCGCTCGACAGCAACAAGGGCCAGGTACTGCTCGACGGCGAGGAGATCCAGTGCCGCGACCCTGACTGGGTAGCCCGCAAGGGCATCGCCCATGTTCCGGAGGGCCGCGAGGTCTTCCCGTTCCTGTCGGTCGCGGACAACCTGGCAATGGGAGCCTACAACCGCCACGACCGCGACGCGGTCGCGAAGGACATGGAAACCGTTTACGCGTATTTTCCGGCGCTGCGCGCACTCAGGGACAAGATGGCTGCGTACCTCTCCGGCGGGCAGCAGCAAATGCTGGCCATCGGTCGCGGATTCATGGCGCGGCCGCGGCTGCTCATGCTCGACGAGCCATCGCTCGGCCTGTCACCCGTGCTCGTCCAGGAGATCTTCGGGATCATTACCCGCCTCAACGAGGAGCAGGGACTGACGATCCTGCTTGTAGAACAGAATGCGAACGTCGCACTGCAAGTGTCTGATCGCGGCTACGTGATGGAGGTTGGCGGCATGGTCATGGACGGCCCGTCGGATCACCTGATCGAAAGCGAAGACATCAAGGAGTTCTATCTCGGCAAGAAAGAAGAGGGTGTGCGCGGCCGCCGGCGCTGGAAAAAGCGGAAGACCTGGCGATGAGCGCTAACGAGGTCCTCGTCCAGGGCTGCGACACGCTGCCCAAACTGTTTCTCAAGGTGTCGGCCGAACGCGGCGATCGCATCGCGATGCGCGAAAAGGACTTCGGCATCTGGCAGAGCTATACCTGGACCGACTACCGGGAACGCGCCTGCGAGATTGCCTGGGGGTTACTCTCTCTGGGCCTTGAGCGCGGCGATGTCGTCTCAATCCAGAGCGAAGACTGTCGCGAATGGCTGTGGGCTGACATCGGTACGATGCTGGCCGGAGGCGTGGTCAACGGCATTTATCCCACCTACCAGTCGCGGCAGGTCGAGCACACGCTCACCGACTCCAACTGCCGGTTCCTGTTTGCCGAAGACGAGGAGCAGCTCGACAAGTACCTCGAGATCGAGGACAGGCTGCCGAACATCGAGCGCGTGTTCGTCTTCGACTGGACAGGC
>JASJCH010000036.1 GCA_030066075.1 Woeseiaceae bacterium | reverse complement strand
AATGAAAGACCTGACCTCACAATTCCCTGTCACCGGCGCCGGCCTCGGCCTGCGGCGCCCTATCGCCGACAAGCTGATGGACGTGGCCGCCGGCGAGATCGACTTCATGGAGATCGCGCCCGAGAACTGGATACATGTGGGCGGCAAGCTCGGCAAGAAGCTGCGCTGGTTCACGGAGCGCTACCCGTTCCTGATTCACGGCCTGTCGCTGTCCATCGGCTCACCGGCGCCGCTCAACGAGCAGCTCGTGAATGACGTCAAGGACTTCATGGCCGAGCACAACATCCGCATGTACTCGGAACACCTGAGTGCGTCGAGCGATGACGGGCAGCTGTACGACCTGATGCCAATTCCATTTACCGAGGACGCCGTCAAGCATGTCGCCCGGCGCGTCAGGCGCGTCCAGGACATCCTCGAGCAGCGCATTGCACTGGAAAACGTGTCGTACTACGCGCCGACCGACACCGCGATGAGCGAAGCCGACTTCACGCTCGCCGTGCTGGAAGAGGCCGACTGCGACCTGATGCTCGACATCAACAACATCGTCGTCAACAGCATCAACCACAAGTACGACCCACTCGAATTTATGCACCGCATGCCGGCCGATCGCCTGCGCTATTTCCATATCGCCGGGCATTACGTGGAAGCCGAGGACCTGCGCATCGACACGCACGGCACGCCGGTCGACGAGCAGGCCTGGCAACTGCTGGGCGAAGCCTACGCGCACTTCGGTGTCGTACCGACGCTGCTCGAGCGCGACTTCAATTTCCCGCCGATGGAAGAACTGCTCGAGGAGGTCAGGCACATACGCGAGCTTCAAAGCGCGGCAGCGAGCCGGGACGTCGCCAATGGCTGAGGTCCCGGATTTCAAGCAGAAGCTCTACGACTTCGCGGGCCATATCCGTGACCCCGAGAACGTGCCGGCGCCGAATGGCATCGAGGACCGGCGCATGGCGATTTACCGCGAGCTGTTCTTCAACAACATCCGCAACCTGCTCGCCAACATGTTCCCGGTCATTCGCAAGCTGCACGACGACGAAAAGTGGCACGCTATTATTCGCCAGTTCATGCAGCACCACCGGGCCGAAACGCCCTACTTCCTGCAGCTGCCACAGGAGTTCCTGGCGTTTCTGCAGGATAGCTACGAGCTGCAGGACGACGATTACCCGTTCCTGCTCGAGCTTGCACACTACGAATACGTCGAGCTCGCACTGTCAATCTCGGAAGAAAGCAACAACCTGGAAGGCGTCGATCCCGAGGGCGACCTGTTGCAGCAGGTGCCCGTCAGGTCGGCGCTCGCGTGGGTGTACGCGTACCAATACCCGGTACACCGCATCAAGAAGGACTACACGCCCAAGGCGCCGGCCGAGCAACCGGTCTTTATCGCCGTTTTCCGGCGGTCCGACGATAGCGTCGGCTTTCTCGAGCTGAATCCGGTAACGGCGCGACTGCTCGAGGCGATCGACGACAACGTCGAGCAGCGAACGGGTGACGCGCTGCTGCGCGCGCTCGCCGTAGAAATCGACTACGCCGACGTGGACGGGCTGGTACAGCACGGCGCGGCGGCGCTCGAAGAAATGAGACAACTGGAAATTCTGACCGGGACACGCGTTCCCGCTTGAGGAGATCTGCTATGGATAGGTTCCACCTGTACTGGAAACGCGTCGTTAACGTGCTCGAACCTGCCGGCGACTGGGTCGCGCTGCTGCCCATACGCCTGCTGATGGCTTACGAGTTCGGCAGTGCGGGGCTCAGGAAAAAGGAGGCATCGGACACCTGGTGGGGCGACGTGCCGAGCTGGTTCGAAAACTCGCTGGAGAATTTCCCGTTTCCGATCAGCCTGTTCTCGCCCAGCTTCAACTGGTTCATGGTGACATGGCTGGAGATCCTCGGCGCTATTGCGCTCGTGCTCGGCCTGTTCACCCGCTTCTGGGCGTTCAGCCTGATCATCGTGACCTGGGTCGCGATCCTGGGCGTCCACTGGCCGGACAGTTACTCGAGCCTGGCCGAGCTGTGGAAGGGTTACTCGGTCTCAGATAATGGTTTCGGAAACTACCGTATCCCGTTGTTATTCCTCGTAATGATTCTGCCGCTGGTATTTCACGGCGCGGGCAAGCTGAGCCTCGATCACCTCCTGGCGAAGCGCTTCAAGTAAGCCGATTCGACGCTGCTCGCCCGGTTGTGCAGAATCAACCGGGTGAGCGAATCCCGCACATCCGAAGTCATCGAAGCGCAGGCACTCGAAGCCTGGTTCCGCGCGGCCGCGGGCATCGACGAGGGTTCTTTTCGCTGGACCCGGGTGCGCCAGGGTGACGCCACCTGCTACGCGTCGGCGAGCGAACCCAGCATACTGATCAACCGGGTGCTCGGTATCGGCTCCGAATACCGGCCCGCGCAGGAACAGCTCGTTCATATCCGCGAGCTCTACGCCAACGCAGGCATCTCGCGGTTTTTCCTGCATGTGATCCCCGACCAGATCGGTGAGGATTACGCTGAACGGCTGACCGAGGCCGGCTACGAGAAATACCGCGGCTGGATGAAATTCGAACGTGGCGCCGGCGACGTTGACGCAATAACGACTGACCTCTTGATACGCGAGATCGGCCCTGAGCACGCCGCGGCGTTTGCGTCGATCGTCGGTGACGCCTTTGACTTCCTGCCCGACTTTCAGCCGGCGATCGCCGCGCTGGCCCATGACGACGAGTGGCGCCTGTTCATGGGTTTCGACGGTGACGCGCCCGCGTGCACCGGTGGTCTCTACGTTAAGAACGCGGTCGGCTACCTGGACTTCGGCGCCACGCACCCCGACTTTCGGCGCCGCGGCGGCCAGACTGGTCTGCTGAATACACGCATTCGCGCCGCGCTCGATGCCGGCTGTACGTCGATCGTGACGATGACCGGCGAGGCGGTGCCAGGCGACGAACAGCACTCCTACCGCAACATCCTGCGGGCGGGGTTCCAGGAAAGTTACCTGCGCGAGAACTGGATTCCCGCTGGCAGCTGATCAGGCAGCCGTGTCCCTGACGATCACTTCGTAGTCGAGCGTCGACCCGGCTTTCATCGAGTTTGTAATCAGGCAGTGTTTCTCGGCCTTCTCGAGCAGGCGCTCCGCCTTCCCTTCGCGGAGGCCCTCGGGCACTTCCAGCCGGACGCGCAGGCGAAAGCCCGTGAACTGGGTCACCTTGTCGATCTTGTCGAGGTCGCCAACAGCGTCGCAGCTCAGGGAGATCCATTCCATCTTCGAGGCGCGAGCGATAGCACGGAACGACAGGATGAAACAATCAGCTACGGCTGCGACGAGCAGCGTTTCCGGCGACCACAGATCGCCGGGGCCGCCAAACTCGGCCGGTCCCGCCGTCGTCAGTGACTCCAGTCCCGGGCTCTCCAACAACACGTTGGAATCGGCGACGGCCGACGCCTTGACGGCGTAATGATGAGGAAGTTCCTGCACTTGGGTCTCTCCTGTGGCGCGGCCCTTAGGATCAGGCGGCCTCGGAGATGCAGCAATACGTAGTTTTCGCGTCGACTGCGCCTACTTGCGCTTCGGCATGTAGAGGTCGGTGAGCGTGCCGTCCATGGCTTCGGCTGCGAATGCGACCGTCTCGGACAGCGTCGGATGCGGATGCACGGTGAGGCCGATATCGGCGGCGTCGGCGCCCATCTCGATCGCGAGGCCTATCTCGGCGATGAGGTCACCGGCGTTGGGACCCACAATCGCACCGCCGAGCACGCGTTCGGTGGACTTGTCCCAGAGTAACTTCGTGAAGCCCTCGGAACGGCCCAGTGCCAGCGCGCGACCGCTCGCGGCCCAGGGTATCTGGGTCTTCTCGTAGTCGATGCCCTGCGCTTTCGCCTCGGTCTCGGTCAATCCCACCCACGCCACTTCAGGGTCCGTGTACGCCACCGACGGGATAGTCCTGGCATCGAAATAGCTTTTCTCGCCTGCAGCGGCTTCCGCGGCAACCTTGGCCTCATGGCTTGCCTTGTGAGCCAGCATCGGCCCGGGCACGAGGTCGCCAATCGCGAAGATATGCGGCACGTTGGTGCGCATCTGCTTGTCGACAGCGATGACGCCACGCTCGTCGACCTCGACGCCCGCCTTCCCGGCATCCAGCTTGTCGCCGTTCGCGCGCCGACCGACCGCGACGAGCACGCGGTCATAGACGCCAACCTCGGGCGCGTTCTTGCCCTCGAAACTGACCTCGATGCCGGGCGTCGTCGAGCGCATGCTTGTGACCTTGGTCGAGGTCATGATTGCCTCGTAACGTGGCTTCACGACCTTGAGAAACGGCCGCAGCAGGTCCTTGTCGGTGCCCGGCATGAGCTGATCCATCAGCTCGACGACGCTGACGTCCACGCCGAACGCGGCGTAAACACAGGCCATCTCCAGGCCGATGATGCCGCCGCCCACGACGAGCATGCGCTTGGGCAGCGGGTCCAGTTCGAGTGCGCCGGTCGAATCGATGATGCGGGGATCGTCGGGAAGGCCCGGCAACTTGATGGCCTCGGACCCGGCCGCGATGATGCACTGCTCGAACGCAATCGTGTCGCCGCTATCGAGCACGAGTGATGTCGGCGATTCGAACGTCGCCACGCCACGCACCACGCGTACCTTGCGCTGCTTCGCGAGCTGATCGAGCCCGCCGGTCAGCTTGCCCACGACCTCGTTCTTCCAGCCGCGCAGCTTGAGCGCGTCGATTTTCGGCGCACCGAACTCGATGCCGTGCTCGGCCATTTCCGCGGCCTCGTCGACAACCCTGGCGGCGTGCAGCAGCGCCTTCGACGGTATGCAACCCACGTTCAGGCAGACGCCGCCAAGCGTGTCCCAGCGTTCGACGAGGATAACGTCCATGCCGAGGTCGGCGGCGCGAAACGCGGCCGTGTAGCCTCCTGGACCGGCCCCGATGACGACGAGCTGGGCCGAGTGTGTCGCATCAGAAGAGGCCTTGCCCACCGCCGCCTGGATCTCGCCGGCGGCCATTGTCTGCGTCTGGGACGGATCAGGCGTGGGCGCAGCAGCCGCTTCCGAGCTGGCTTCCCCGGGCGCTTCGGCACTGGCTTCGACGATCGCGACAACGTCACCCGTCGAGACCGTGTCGCCAACCTTCACTTCGACCGACGCAATGGTGCCCGCATGGCTCGCGGGGACGTCCATCGCCGCCTTGTCCGTTTCCAGCGTGACGAGGCCGTCCTCGACCTCCACCGGGTCGCCCGGCGCGACCAGCACCTCGATGACCTCGACGTCGGCGAAGTCGCCCAGATCGGGGACCTTGAGCTCAATCCGGTCGGCCACTACGGGGTCGCCTCGAGCAATTTTTCCACGTTGGCGAGTTCCTGCCCGAGGAACGTCGTGAAGCGCACGGCGGCAGCGCCGTCAATGACGCGATGGTCGTACGAGAACGACAGCGGCAGCATCAGCCTTGGCTCGAACTCGCTGCCGTTCCATACGGGCTGCATCGACGACCGCGATACGCCGAGAATGCCGACCTCCGGAGCATTGACGATCGGCGTGAACGCCGTGCCGCCGATACCACCGAGGCTCGAAATCGTGAATGTCGCGCCCTGCATCTTGTCGATCTTGAGCTTGCCGTCGCGCGCGGCCTTCGACAGCGTGCCGAGCTCCTCGGCCAGCTCGTAAACGTCTTTCTGGTCGGCGTCGTGAATGACAGGTACGACGAGGCCCTGCTCCGTGTCGGCCGCAAACCCCAGATGTATATACTTCTTATAGACAAGCGATGTACCATCGTCCGACAGCGACGAGTTGACCTTGGGAAACTCCTGCAGCGCCGCCACCACGGCTTTCATGATGAATGCGAGCGGCGTCAGCGAGATGCCGCGCTCCTTCGCCGGGCCTTTGAGCACCTGGCGCCGTTCCTCCAGGCGGGTAATGTCGGCAAGATCATGTTGGGTAACGTGCGGCAGGTTGATCCAGCTCGCCTGCAGCCGCGGACCCGAGATCTTCTGTACCCGCGTGAGCGGTTGTTCCTCGATCTCGCCGAACTTGGCGAAGTCCACCTTCGGTGTTTCTGGCAGCGACGGCCCGGACGGCCCGGCTGCATGGCCCGACAGTATCGCCTTGACGTAGGCCTTGACGTCGTCGTGCAGCACCCGGTTTTTGGCGCCGCTGCCCTTGACGTCTGGCAGGTTCACGCCGAGTTCCCGCGCCAGCTTGCGAACCGAAGGGCTCGCATGGGCGCGCGAGAAACCGGCTTCGTCGATGGTGGGCAGCGTCGCCGGCGCTGTTGGCCGGGTCGGCTGCTGCACGACCGGCGGCGCCTGCTCCACGGGCGGTGCTGGCGACGCAGTAGTCTCGGCAGGTGGCGGCGGCTCCGCCGCCGGCTCCTCGGGCGGCGCCGCTTCGGCCACCACGGCATCGATAATCGCCAGCGACGCACCGGCAGACACCTTGTCGCCCACGCGTACCAGCACGTCCTCGATGCGACCCGCGGCCGTTGCCGGGACGTCCATGGCCGCCTTGTCGGTTTCCAGGGTGACGAGCGGATCATCGATGCCGATCTGGTCGCCTTTGTTGATATGGACCTCGATGACCTCGACGTCCTCGAAATCGCCGAGGTCGGGTACGACCAGTGTTTGCACGCCGGCCGACTTGCCCTCCTTCTTCGCGGGCGACGCAAGCACGGTGGTGTCGCCGGTCGGCTCGTGCTGAATCGCCGGTGCGATAACGACCGTATCAGTCACCGAGACGCGCAGCTTGCCGATGACGCTGCCCGTGTTGACCTTGTCGCCCACCGCCACGGTCAACTCTTCGACGACCCCGCTGTCCGGCGCCGGCACGTCCATTGCCGCTTTGTCCGTCTCCAGCGTGATCAGGCCGTCTTCCTTGTCGACGACGTTGCCGGTCGCCACCAGCAGCTCGATGACCTCGACGTCCTCGAAGTCGCCGAGGTCCGGTACCACGATGTCGATGATCTTCGCCACGACCGCGAACCTACAGGGTCACCGGATCCGGACGATCCGGATCGATGCCATAGGCATTGATAGCCTCGACGACAGTCTTCTGGTCGAGCCGGCCGTCATCGGCAAGCGCCTTGAGCGCCGTCACCGCGATGTAGCGTCGGTCAACCTCGAAATGCTGCCGCAACGCGGCGCGCCCATCCGAGCGTCCATAGCCGTCCGTCCCGAGGGAGACGAAGCGCCCCGGCACCCAGCGCTCGATCTGGTCGGGCACGATCTTCATATAATCGGTGGCCGCCACATACGGGCCTTCCCGATCGCCCAGCGCCTGCTCGATATAGCTCTGGCGGTGCTCGGCGTCCGGGTGCAGCTGGTTCCAGCGCTCGACCTCGAGGGCGTCGCGCCGCAGCTCGTTGAAGCTCGTTACCGACCACACGTCGGTCGGGATGCCGAAGTCCTTCACCAGCAGGTCCGCCGCCGCGATCACCTCGCGCAGGATCGTGCCCGAGCCCATCAGCTGCGCGCGGATCTTGCCCTGGCCGCCCACCTGCAGCAGGTACATGCCGCGCAGGATGCCGTCTTCGACACCCTTGGGCATCGGCGGATGCACGTAGTTCTCGTTCATGCAGGTGATGTAATAGAAAACGTCCTCCTGCTCCGCGATCATGCGCCGCAGCCCGTCCTGGATGATGACCGCCAGCTCGTAGGCGTAGGTCGGGTCGTAGGAGTGGCAGTTCGGAACCGTGGAGGCGTTGACCAGGCTATGGCCGTCCTGGTGCTGCAGGCCTTCGCCGGCCAGCGTCGTGCGCCCGGCCGTGCCGCCAATCAGGAAGCCGCGCGACTGCATGTCGCCGCCCGCCCAGATGAAGTCGCCGATGCGCTGGAAGCCGAACATCGAGTAGTAGATGTAGAACGGGATCATCTGCTCGTTGTGGTTCGCGTATGACGTACCCGCGGCCAGCCAGGAACAGAATGCGCCGGCTTCGTTAATGCCCTCCTCGAGGATTTGGCCCTTCTTGTCCTCGCGGTAATACATGAGCTCGCCCGCGTCCTCGGGCTCATACAGCTGCCCCTTCGACGCGTAGATGCCGACCTGGCGGAACATGCCTTCCATGCCGAAGGTGCGCGCCTCGTCCGGCACGATCGGCACGATGCGCTTGCCGATCTGCTTGTCACGCGTCAGCGCGGTGAGCATGCGCACGAACGCCATGGTCGTCGACGCCTCACGCTCGCCCGTGCCGTCGAGCTGCGTCTGGAACACCTCTACGCCGGGCACTTCCAGCGGCGCCGCCTTCTTGCGGCGCTGCGGCAGGTAGCCGCCGAGCGACTTGCGCCGCTCCTGCAGGTACTCGAGCTCGGCGCTGTCGGCATCCGGCTTGTAGTACGGCACGTCCTCGATGTCCTTGTCCGAGACCGGGATATTGAAGCGGTCGCGCATTTCCTTGAGCGCTTCGAAGTCCATCTTCTTCTGCTGGTGCGCCGTGTTCTGGCCCTCACCCGCCGATCCCATGCCGTAGCCCTTGATGGTCTTGGCCAGGATAATCGTCGGCTGGCCCGTGTGCTTCATGGCCGCGTCGTAAGCCGCGTACACCTTGACGGGGTCGTGGCCACCGCGATTCAGGTGCCAGATCTCCTCGTCGGACATGTTGGCGACCAGCGCCGCCGTGTCCGGGTGCTTGCCGAAGAACTTGTCGCGGACGTAGGCGCCGTCCTTCGACTTGTAGGTCTGGTACTCGCCGTCCACGGTCTCTTCCATGATGCGGCGCAGGTTGCCGTTCTCGTCGTTGGCGATCAGCGGATCCCAGCGACCGCCCCAGATCAGCTTGACGACGTTCCAGCCGGCGCCGCCGAACGCCGCCTCGAGTTCCTGGATGATCTTGCCGTTGCCGCGAACCGGGCCGTCCAGTCGCTGCAGGTTACAGTTGACGACGAACACGAGATTGTCGAGTCCTTCGCGCACCGGCATCGTGATGGCGCCCATCGACTCGGGCTCGTCCATCTCGCCGTCGCCGAGGAAACACCACACCTTGCGGTCCGACGGCGGCAACATCTCGCGGTGCTCCATGTAGCGCATGAAACGCGCCTGGTAAATGGCCATCATCGGGCCCAGGCCCATCGACACGGTCGGGAACTGCCAGAACTCCGGCATCAGCCAGGGATGCGGGTACGACGACAGGCCGCCGCCGCCAACCTCCTGGCGGAAACGATTGAGGTCGCCCTCGTTGAGGCGTCCTTCAAGAAAAGCGCGAGCATAGACGCCAGGCGACGAGTGGCCCTGCATGAAGACCAGGTCCCCGCCGTGCTTTTCGCTCGGGGCCCGCCAGAAGTGGTTAAAGCCGACCTCGTACAGGGTGGCCGACGAGGCAAAACTCGAAATGTGGCCGCCGTACTCGGTGCTCTTCTTGTTGGCCTGCACAACCATCGCCATCGCGTTCCAGCGAATCATGGCCTCGATACGGCGCTCGAGCGAGCGGTCGCCCGGGTATTCAGGCTGCCGACCTTTGGAGATCGTATTCAGGTAGGCCGTGTTCGGGCTGTACGGCAGGTAAGCGCCCGATCGCCGGGCGAAATCGATCATGCGGTTGAGCAGGAAATGGGCGCGCTCGGGGCCGTGCTGCCCGAGTACCGAGTCGATCGACTCGAGCCACTCACGTGTCTCGATCGGATCTATGTCATCAAATGGATTGAATCGGCTCATAAATCATTCACAATAGGATTACCGAACGGGCACCAGAGCTTGCTCCCGGTCGCCGGGGGCGACATATTCGGTGTTCAGGCCTTGCCGGTCAAGCACTTAACAAGGGTTTCCACACGATGCCAGACACTTTGCCGCCATCCAGCGTAGTTCGTTGTACCCAGCACCTCGGGAAGCTGGATTCTAAAGCACTTGAGCCCGTGGATCAGTTACTGCTGATACTACCGGAGCGGATCCCTACGGCCCTCTGGAAGCGCATTCCCCAGGGCGCCCGCATGCAGGCGCTGATGCGCAAGCGCACCAAGGGCGACCTGCCGGCGCTGCAGACACGCCTCGCCAACAAGCGCCAGACGCTCGTCGTGGCGGGACGCGTCAAGGCCGGCGGCGATGCATTCGCCCGACTGACCTTCGCGCGGCGGCTGGTCGGCGCCGCGCTGGGCGAGAAAGCCGGCTGCCTCGGCATCGCCGTCCTCGGTTTCGACGACGAGAACACCCGCGATCTCGCCGAGGCCGCGGTCGCGGCGGCGCTGGCCGCGAGCTTCAATCTGCCCGAATTCAAGGCCAAACCCACACCGTCACGCATCCGCAGCCTGCGCCTGCTGGGGCTTGCCGAGCGGCTGGACCTCAGCCGAACCTACGCCGAAGCCCGCGGCAACAACCTCGCGCGCTGGCTGACGGCGCTGCCGCCCAACGTGCTCGATGCGACCGGCTATGCCGGCGCCCTCAAGGAGCTCGCCGACGAACAGGGCTGGCAGTACAAGCGCTATTCCACGAAGGAACTCGAAAAAATGGGCGCCGGGGCCTTCCTGGCCGTGGCACAGGGCAACGACAACGATAGCGCGTCGATCGTGCGGCTGCGCTACCGGCCGGACAAGGCCTCGACCGGGCCGGACCTGAGCCTGGTCGGTAAGGGCATCATCTTCGACACCGGCGGCACTAACCTGAAGCCGTTCCTGTCGATGCTGGACATGCACGGCGACATGGGTGGCAGCGCTGTGGCGGTCGGCACGCTGCTGGCCATGTCCGAGCTCAAGCTCCCGTTAGCCGTTGACTGCTGGCTGGCCATCACCGAGAACCGCACCGGCCCCAATGCCTACAAGTCGCAGGACGTGATCACGGCCCTCAATGGCAAGACGATCCAGACCATCCACACCGACGCCGAAGGGCGCATGGTGCTCGCCGACACGCTGACCATGGCGACACGGGAGGAGCCTGGCCTGGTGATCGACTACGCGACGCTGACCGGCGCCGTGATCAACGCGCTGACGACGCGCTACAGCGGCGTGTTTACCAACCACGCGGACTGGCACCCGCGACTCAAGCGCGCGGGCCGTGCCAGCGGCGAGCGCGTTTGGCCGTTCCCGATCGGCGACGAATTTCTCGAAGACCTCAAGAGCGATACCGCGGACATCCAGCAGTGTTCGGCCAAACCGCTCGGCGATCACATCCTGGCCGGCAGCTTCATGGCCGAGTTCATCGAGAAAGACACGCCGTGGGTGCATGTGGACCTGGCGGCCAGCCACCACAAGGGCGGTCTCGCGCACGTCCCCACCGAGGTCACCGGCTTCGGTGTGCGCTTTACACTGAGCCTGGTGCTCGACGAGAAGATTCTCGAGGACAGCGAGTAAGTGTCAACCGCCCCCCTGATGATCGACCGCTTCCGCGGCTTCCTGCCCGTCGTGATCGACGTGGAAACGGGTGGGTTCAATTGCAAGACTGACGCCCTGCTCGAGGTAGCAGCCGTGCTGGTGGAGTTCGACGACGGGGGACGCCTGCAACGTGGCGAGACGTTTCGATATCACGTCAAGCCATTCGAGGGCGCCAACATGGACCCGGCCTCACTGGCCGTGAATGGCATCGACCCCGATCACCCGCTGCGCCCCGCCATCGACGAACGCGACGCGCTGCAGCGCCTGTTTCGGGAAGTCCGCAAAGCGGTGCGCGAGCACCGCTGCCAGCGAGCCATCCTCGTCGGCCACAACGCCCACTTCGACCTGGGATTCCTCAACGAGGCCGTGGAACGGTCGACGCTCAAGCGCAATCCGTTCCACCCGTTCAGCTGTTTCGACACCGCCACGCTGTGTGGCGTGGCCTTCGGCCAGACCGTCCTGGCCCGCGCCGTTATCGCAGCAGGTTTCGAGTGGGATGAGGACTCAGCGCATTCGGCCGCCTACGACGCCGAGATCACGGCGGACCTCTTCTGCGAGATTGTTAATCGCTTTCAGCCGGTATTTGATTCAACAATTCCGCAAGCTCGCCGGAGTGGTACATTTCGATAACGATGTCGCTGCCACCGATCAGCTCGCCCTTGACGTAGAGCTGCGGGAAAGTCGGCCAGTTCGAGTAAGTCTTCAGGCCCTCGCGAACCTCCTCGTCCTCGAAAATGTTGAAGTAGGCGAACGGCTTGCCGACGGCCTTCAGTGCCGCAACGGCCTGGCCCGAGAACCCGCACTGCGGAAAATCGGGCGTGCCCTTCATGTACAGAAGGACATCGTGTGATTTCAGTTGATCTTCGATTCTGGCATTAACATCCACGTTCCTGGGCCTCTTTCTTTGTTTCGGTACAGTCACTGCGCGGCTCGCTTTCGGCCGAACCGCCCAGCAGCATCGCCGAGCAGCCCGACAGCGCGGACGCAACAACCAGTAGGACAATCAAACGCATCGGGTTACTCCCCTGATTTTCGCGATTGTAGCGGTAATTGGTCTAGAATACGCAGCCATAACGATAACTACAGTGGGAGGATCAATCATGAATCCATTGAATTCCGTTGGCGGTGTCATCACGGGCGGTATCGTCCTGGCAGTCATCATTGCCGTAGCGACCATGGGCATCGCATTCAACGTGGGCAGCTTCATCGTCTGGATCCACGTCCTGGCGGGCATTACCTGGATCGGCCTGCTGTACTACTTCAACTTTGTGCAGGTCCCGGCACTGGCCGACGCGGCCAGCGACGAAGGCGGGCCCGGCGGCGCCGGCATCACCAAGTACGTAGCTCCGCGCGCCCTCTGGTGGTTCCGCTGGGGCGCCGTGCTGACCTGGCTGTCGGGCGCTGCATATCTCGGCCACCTCAAGATGTTCACGGCGGCTTTCACGCTGGGTATGGGCGGTGAGGTGTTCAACGCGCAGGCCATGGTCATCGGCGTGGGCGCCTGGCTCGGCACGATCATGCTGTTCAACGTCTGGGTGCTGATCTGGCCCAACCAGAAGAAGATCCTCGGCATGGTCGAGGCCAGCGATGACGAGATCGCCAAGGCGCGCAAGACCGCGTTCCTTGCCTCGCGCACCAACACGCTGCTGTCGATCCCCATGCTGATGAGCATGGTCGGCTTCGGCCACGGCGGGTTTTTCATCTAGTCATACGAGAAGGCCCGCGATCCGCCGAGCGTGGTCGCGGGCCCGTATTACCAACCTTCAGGCGACAGCGCGGGTCACGCGCTTGGGCTCGGACACGCCGTAACCCTGCGCATAGTCGATGCCCATGCCGCGCAGCATCGTGATGATCTCCTCGTTCTCGGCGAACTCGGCGATCGTCTGCTTGCCGGTCAGGTGACCGATCTCGTTGATTGAGCGCACCATCTCGCGGTCGATGGGGTCGTGCAGAATCTCTTTGACGAAACTGCCGTCGATTTTCAGATAGTCCACCGGAAAGTGCTTGAGGTAACCGAAGGACGACAGCCCGGTGCCGAAATCGTCGAGCGCGAATTTGCAGCCCAGTTCCTTGAGCGCATTGATAAAGCGGTTCGCCTGTGAGTAGCTGGCAATGGCCGCCGTCTCGGTGATCTCGAAGCAGATCTTGGTGGCATCGAGCCCGCTCATCCGGAACTGGTCGGTCACGAACGGCAAGAACTTGTCGTCGGCGAGGCTCTGGCCCGACAGGTTGATCGAACACAGCGCGAGGCGCTCGCGCTCGTCCGCCTCGGACACCAGCCAGCGGAAGGCCGTCCGGATCACCCAGCGATCGATGTTCGGCGTGATGCTGTAGCGCTCGGCGGCCTCGATGAACAGCCCTGGCGAGATGATGCCGCCATTCTCGTCGCGCATGCGCAGCAGAATTTCGTAGTGCGCGCCCTCCTCGTCGGACTGTAACGGCTGGATGGTCTGGCGAAACAGCTCGAAGCGATTCTCCTCCAACGCCGTGTTGATGCGTGCGGCCCACTGCAACTCGCGACGCCGTCGCATCAGGTCGATGTCGTTTTCCTGGAAACTGTGGATACGGTTACGTCCGGCCTCCTTAGCGGCGGCACAAGCACTGTCTGCCGCGCTCAGAAGGCCGGCAACGTCCTCGTTGTCCGAAGTAATCGGCACTACGCCAATACTGACGCCGAGACGGAAACTGCGGTCATCCCACATGAAACGGTAGTCGCTGATCGCCATGCGTAGCGACTCCGCCGTCTGCATGGCCTCTTCCAGCGTACAGCTCTCGAGCAATACGCCGAACTCGTCGCCGCCGAGCCGCGCCAGCGTGTCGCGCCAGCGAATCTTCGATTTCAACAACGCGCCGAGCTGCCCGAGCAAAGCGTCGCCCGCGCTGTGGCCGCAGGAGTCGTTGACGATCTTGAACTGGTCGAGGTCGAGATAGCAGACCGCGTACGAGGCCTCCTGCGCCTTGGCGCTCTTGAGCGCGCGCTCGAGACGACTCTCGAACTCGCGGCGATTGACGAGACCGGTCAGGATGTCATGGCTGGCGTGGTAACTCAGGCGGCGGTTGAGCTCGCGCGATTCGCTGACGTCATGAAACACGAGCACGCCGCCCGTGACGTTGCCCTTGCCGTCACGGATGGGCGATGCCGTGCTTTCCACGTACAACTCGTTACCGTCCTTGCGAATCAGCAGGGTCGGTCGTACCGACTTGATGGAACGGTTGCGTCGAATTGCAACCGCCATCGGGTTCTCGAGCGGCTCGCAGGTCTCTTCGTGGAAGCCGCGAAATATTTCGTCGATCCCCCGGCCGCTACCGTCGTCCACTTTCCAACCCGTCAACTCCTCGGCAACCGGGTTGATGTACTCGACGTTGCTGTCAGCATCGGTCGTGATGACGCCATCGCCAATCGACTGCAGCGTAATCTGGGCGCTTTCCTTCTCGCGAAACAGCGCCTCCTCGTAGAGCTTGCGTTCCGTGATGTCGACCTCGACGCCGAGCAGGCGCAGCAGTCGACCGTTCTCGTCAAGGATGGCCTTGGCCCGGCTGCTCATCCAGCGCCAGTCGCCGTTCTGGTGCCGCATGCGATGCACGGACTCGAAGAAGTCGCTCTTGCCGGCGAGGTGGTCCTTCATATTCGACTGCACCCGGGACATATCGCTGGGGTGCACCAGGCCATACCAGTCGAGCAGCACGTCGTCATCATCGAGGTCGTAGCCGAGCATGGCCTTCCAGCGCCGCGACAGGTTGATGCGCTTGGACTCGCCATCGAAATCCCAGATGCCGTCGTTGGCGGTCGCTGCCACGAGTTCATCCCGCTGCTGGATCTCGTCGAGGAATCCGCGATCACGCACGCGCTCGAGACCGGCCGCCAGCGACGAACCAACGAGCTTCAAAAGCAGGTGCAGGTTGGCATCCCAGTTCTCGACCGCGTGCTCGTTGGCGAGTGCGAGAAACCCCGCCAGCTCGCCTCGCACGGAGAACCCGATCATCAGTACCGAGCCGATGTGCAGATCAGCGAGACGCTGCAGTTCCTTGCTCGAAGACTTGGAACCCTGCAGCGTGTCCGCTACCTCGACGACCTTCAGATGCCCGAGACGCTGCCGCAACCATTGCCAGTCATCGAGCCTTTGCCCGGCGAGCACCTCGGGGTTGGCCTGGGCGAAGCCGGCGGCGGCCGCGACCACCGTGTCGATCTCGTCACCGTTTTCGGAGATCAGGGCGACGAAGGCCGCGTCACAGCCCGCGGCGTCGGGCAGCTCGTCGATATTGGCTTGCAGCTGTTGCTTGTAGCGCTGGGGATCGAGATTCAGGACGCCAACGGCGATCTTGGTCTGCAGCGCATCGGCGGCGCCGCGATTGCGGGTTCCGGCTCGCGGCCTGCGATGCCGAACGCTTGTCGTGTCACTGCTATCTGGCGTATTTGTCACAGAACATAATCTCGTACGCGGCCCGGGACGTACGGGTAATAATTGTGACATGTTGAAGCATTAATACAACTAAGTCACTGTATTTTTTTACATTCTGGCATCGGGTCAACCGAAGTCGCCGTCCAGCGTTAAACCCTTGTACACGGACACACGCGAACAAGGAGAGACGCATGAACTTCGCTATCACACGGCGCGCCACCCTGCTATTGGCTGCGCTGATCCTCGCCGCCTGCGGCGGCAGCAACAGCAGCAGCCCGAACCCCGGCCCCGACGTGGCCACGGCCTGCGATCCGGCGGATCCAGGCACGCATGCCGAATGCGGGACGATTCTCATCGGCCTGACCGACGCGGACGGGGACTTCCTGAATTACACCGTCAACGTCAGCGGTTTGACCCTCGAAACCGCCAACGGTCGCATCGTCGACGTCATGCCGGCGAGCACGCGCGTCAATTTCACCGACTACGTTGATGTCACGGAGCTCGTGGCGGCCGTCGTCGTGCCTCCGGCGACCTACGTTGCCGGGACTATCAGTCTCGACTACAGCGACGCCGAGGTCGTTGTGGAGGCGGGTGGCATCGGCAAGGACGCTGTCGTGACCGATCTCAACGACATCGAGCTCACGCAGACCAGCCTCGACATCGTGCTGTCCAACCGCGACCAGCTGGTGGTAACCAAGCGCCGCGCGCATTTCCTGCAGCTCGACTTCGATCTCGCCGCGTCGCACATCGTCGACGTTACTCCGACGCCCGCCAGGGCCGCTTCGGAGGCCTTTATCGTCGCCGAGGTACACCCGGTGGACGAAAAAGACATTCGCGTGCGCGGGCCGCTCGCCGATGTCAGCCTCGACGATATGACCTACACGGTGGCCGTGCGCCCATTCCACGACCGTGTTAACGACTTCGGCCGCTTCCCGGTACACGTCACCAACGACACCGAGTTCGAAATCGACGGCCAGGTCTTTGTAGGCGCGGACGGCCTTGTCGCTCTTGACGCAGCGGGCCGGGGCACGCCGACCATCGCCAAGGGCACGCTGACAACGGCGGACCGCGTTTTCACGGCAGACCTCGTGCTGGCCGGTTCCAGCGTACCGGGCTTTGAACATGACGCCGTCGTCGGCAACATCATCAAGCGCGATGGCAACTTCCTGACCGTCCGCGGCGCTACGATCATCCCACGCGACGCGGCGACCGATCGCCGCGTGCATTTCCATGACGACGTGGTCGTCGAAGTCGGGCCGGATACGAAGGTATTTCGCGATGGTCATCGGCGCCTGACCGTGCTGAGCATCGACGACCTGTCGATCGGCCAGCGCGTCACCATTCGCGGCAACCAGCCGGTGGCCTCGACCGATGCCTCGGCGCCGCAAATCCTGTTCGACGCCACGCAAGGCGCCGTGCGCATGCATGTCACGCACCTGGCGGGCGTCGTAAATACGGTCATGCCGGGCCAGACGGACATCACGCTGCACGCCATCGACCGCCGTCGCGCCGACATCTTCGACTTCGCCGGCACCGGGCCGTCGCCCGACCTCGATGCCGACCCGATGAATTACGAGGTCCAGACGGGTTCGCTGGCGCTGACCGACATGGCTGCCGGCAAACCGATCGTCGCCTGGGGCTTCCCGACAGCCTGGGGCATGGCGCCGCCCGATTTCACGGGCCGCTCGGTTATCGACTACAGCGACGTGCGCAGCGCGCTGGGCGTCGGCTGGGGCCAGGCAGGCACCATCGCACCATTCGTGGTCACCGATGTCACCGGACTCGTGCTCGACAACCAGAATCCGGATATCGACCAGCGCCACTACATCAAGCAGGGACCGGTCCTGATCGACCTGACTTCGCTCGACTCGAACACCACCATTGTGCCGCGCGAGACCGGGCGCATGCTGTTCTCGATCAAGACGCGCGACAGCCTGCGGCTGTACTCGGACTGGGGCGATTTCGTGACGGACCTGGCCGAGAGCCTCGACGGCGCCACGACGGCGCGTGCGATGCACGCCTACGGGCAGTTCGACGCCGACAGCAACACGTTTACTGCAGCAAAGATGGGCATCCTGTTACTGGAGTAATCCCCCGCCTGTAGGAGCGCCCCATGGGCGCGACTGTCGCGGGCATGGCCCGCTCCTACAGAGATTTGGCCCCGCATCTGAAGATGCGGGGCCTTTTGTTATGAGGCGGACTGCAAGTCCTCGAGGTAGCCGCGCACGTCGGCGCGCAGTTGCTCTTCTTCGGCCATCCAGCGCTCGAGTGCCGCCTGTACGCGAGGGTCATTCATGATCTCGGTGAACTGCGGCAGGAACGCGGTCTCCTGCCACCCCAGGTTGGACGCTACGGACTCGGATTGAATCAACTGCAACACGATCTCGAGCGCCTCGTCGATCTCGCCGCGCATGGCGTGTACGTTGGCGGCCATCCTCCGGTTGTCCATGGGCTCGACGCCGAGCGCCCGCACCGAGTCCAGCAGGAGGTCGAGCCGGCGCAGTGCCTCTTCGCGCGGCAGCGAGGCGTACCAGCCGTTTATTGCGAGCTCCTGCGCCATACGGTGTTTGTGCGACACCGCATCGCCCTCGAGATCGAACCCCCCCGGTATTTGTGCATCGATCCACGCCATCTGGTCCTCGACCGTATTGGTCTTGATGCCATGCATCAACAGGTACTGCACGGCGCCGGACCACGAGTTACGCCGTTCCTCGATGTTGTCGACGATAGCTCTCCGGGCGGCCGCCGTCGCCGCTGCGTCGTCCTCGAGGGCCATCGCCCGAACCAGGTCGAGCCGGTAGGCCATTGCACTCGTCGGTGCGAGCGTCTGTACGCGCCGGCGCAGATCGTCGCCCTGCTCGACCAGGCGCAGCTCGTAAAGGAACTCGGCCAGCACGCCGGCCAGCTCGTGGTCCTCCGGATCGACTGCCAGCGCCTTGAAGAAGTTGTCGACGAATCCAACGCCGTCGCCCTCGTGCCGGCTGATCCGCGCCAGGTAGTTATAGCCGTTGGGCTGCCGCGGCTCGATTTCGAGCGACTTCTCGAGCGCCGCGCGCGCCTTGTCCCATTGGTCCATTCGGTAATACGTCGTGCCCAGCTCGTAGAGAATCTGCGGGTTGTAGGGATCCGCCCCGAGCGCGGCCTCCAGAACCGGAATCGCCTTGTCGTTTTGCTGCAAACTCATGTAGGTGCGCACGAGCAGAATTCGCGGCTGCAGCTCATCGGGATGGTTTGCAACGATTGCCTCGAGTTCGGGTATGGCGCGCCCTATCGTCTGGAAGTCGCCGGCAAAGATGTCATCGAGCGCGTTGGCGTAAACCTCGGTGGCGCGAGCAACCGGGTCGTCGGGTCGCGCCTCGAGCACTTCGCTGATGATCGCCAGGATTTCGTTGACTGCCTCCTGCCCCTCCATGAGCCCGGTCTCGTACTGGTGGACGTAACTGGACGCAAGTTCGGTCTTGGCATCCAGGAAGTCCGGGTCAATCAGCAGCGTGCCCTTGAGCAGATCCTCTGCGGCCTTCAGGCCGCCGTACGAGTATGTCGCACGCGCCTTGCGCGCCTGCAGGTAGAGATCATAGGCATCCGGGTCGGCGGTATCGACGCCCGCCACCGGCGCCTCGTCCGGCCCCAGCAACGACTGGGTCAGCGCATACCCGACCTTGCGGGCAATTTCGTCCTGGGTGTTGAATATGTCGTCAACGGTCCGGTCGTACACTTCCGACCAGACGTGGAAGCCGTCGCTCGCCCGAATCAGCTGGGCCGTAATGCGGACCTCTTCGCCCGCCCGCTGCACGCTGCCTTCGAGAATGTGCGCCACCCCGAGCGCGGCGGCGATCTCGCGCACGTTCACGTTCTGCCCTTTGAACGCAAAGCTCGATGTTCGCGCCGCCACTTGCAGGTCCGGGATCTGGGCGAGCATGTGCAACAGCGTCTCGGTCAGCCCGTCGGAAAAATACTCGTTGTCCGGGTCGTTCGACATATTGGCGAACGGAAGGACGGCGACAGACGCGTTGTTGGCGGCGATACTCGCCGATTCCACGCCTTCATCAGTCTGCCGCGCGCTGAACAGCGCGATGATGACAATGAGGACGACGACACCGGCCAGCGTGGCGTAATCAAACTTGCGGACGAGGCGCTGCTGGCCTGGTTCGTCGCGCCGCACGTCCTCTTCGCGCTTGATCCCCTCCGGAGTTAGCTCGAAGAACCACGAAAAAACGACGGCCGGGATGAAACCGAACGCGAATATCAGGATGACGGCGCGCGACATCCACTCGGGTGCGCCGAGCGTCGGCAGTATCGTCGTCAGCACCTCGGTCAGCAGCCAGCCCACGACCAGGTAGGCCGCGGCCACGCGAAACACGTTGCGACGTCTTAGTTCGACTACCAGGGACATCCGGAAACTCGGCGTTTCTTCATAGAAACCTGATTATACGAGTATTAGATGCGTGGTCGGGCGTTAAGGTTTCGTTGCATTGGCGCGATTCGCGCTATGATCTTCCCGAAACAACAATAAACGGGGAGAGACTCATGCCACGCCGCAGCCGATTTCCAGCAATTGCATTCATCGCCTGCGCCCCTTTCCTGGCCAGCTGCGACCGCGACGAGCCGCCGGTGGCATCACCGGTCGTCGAAGAGCGCGAGACCCGGACGGCCTGGATCGATGCCGAGCGCATCCGCAATGCGGACGCGGAGCCTCATAACTGGCTGGCCCATGGCCGTACATTCTCCGAGCAGCGCTACAGCCCGCTGGACCAGGTCAACACGGATAATGTCGGCAACCTCGAACTGGCCTGGTACCTGGACCTCGACACGAGTCGCGGACAGCAGGCAACGCCAATTGTCGTCGACGGCGTGCTCTATTCGACGAGCGCCTGGAGCAAGGTCCAGGCCGTGGATGCAAAGACCGGCCGATTGCTGTGGCAGTACGACCCCCAGGTACCTGGCATCTGGGACGTCCGGGCCTGCTGTGGCGTGCAGAACCGCGGCGCGGCAATCTGGCAAGGCCGCGTCATCAGCGCGACGCTCGACGGCCGCCTGATCGCTCTGGACGCCGTCACGGGCGAGCTTATCTGGGAGATCCTGACGACGGACCAGGCGCAGAGCTACACGATTACCGGCGCCCCGCGCATCATCGGCGACAAGATCATCATCGGCAACGGCGGCGCCGAGTACGGCGTGCGGGGGTACGTCACGGCTTATGATCTCGAAACGGGCGAACAGGTTTGGCGCTTCTACACGGTCCCGGGCAACCCGGCTGATGGCTTCGAGGACGATACCCAGGCCATGGCGGCCGAGACCTGGACCGGCGAGTGGTGGGCGCAGGGAGGCGGCGGCACGGCCTGGGACTCATTTGCCTACGACCCGGAGCTGAATCTCGTTTACGTGGGCACCGGCAACGGCTCGCCCTGGCCGAGGTCGATTCGCAGCCCGGGTGGCGGCGATAACCTGTTCCTGGCCTCGATCGTCGCCCTCGATGCCGACTCGGGTGAATACCGCTGGCACTACCAGACGACGCCGGGCGACACCTGGGACTTCACGGCGACGCAGCACATGATCCTGGCCGACCTCGAGATCGACGGCCAGCAGCGTCAGGTACTGATGCAGGCGCCGAAGAACGGTTTCTTCTTCGTGCTCGATCGCGAAACCGGGGAGCTGATCTCTGCCGAGAACTTCGTGCCTGTGAACTGGGCTACGCATATCGATATGGCCACCGGCAGGCCCGTCGAGGCGATTGATGCGCGCTATGACGAGACCCTCGCCGCGAAGAAAATCGCGCCCGGACCCGCCGGCTCCCACAACTGGCACCCGATGTCCTACAACCCCGATACCGGCCTCGTCTACATACCGGCGCGGCAGGCGCCACTCGTCTACAAGCGTGACGAGGAATTCGAGCCGCGGCCCATCGGAGCGAACCTCGGCGTAAACACCTGGGATCCGCCCGGTGAAATCATCGACCTGCCCGAAGAGTTCATGCCTGAATTCCAGGGCATGCTGCTCGCCTGGGACCCGGTCGAGCAAAAAGAGGCCTGGCGCGCCGGGCAGCCGTTGTTTGAAAACGGTGGTGTCCTGTCGACCGCCGGCAACCTCGTCTTCCACGGCACGGCCGATGACCGGTTGAAGGCCTACAACGCGCAATCCGGTGAGCAGTTGTGGTCAACGGACACCCAGTCGGGAGTGCTGGCGCCGCCGATCACCTACTCGATCGACGGCGAACAGTACATTGCCGTCGTTGCCGGCTGGGGTGGGGTTTACGCCAACCTGCTGGGCGTCGTGCTCAACGCCGACGGGAAACGGGAGAACATCAGTCGCATCCTCGCCTTCAAGCTCAACGGGGACGCGGAACTGCCGGCGAGGCCGGCCCCGCCAGAGGCTCCGGAAGCGCCGGCCATCTTTGGCGGCGAGGAGCAGATCGCCGCGGGCGGCAGCCTGTATGGCAAGAGCTGCGCGATCTGCCACGGCGTGGCGGCCATTTCCGGCGGTGTCCTGCCGGACCTGCGGCGATCGCCCATGATCGGCAGCGCCGAAGCGTTCCACAGTGTCGTCATTGACGGCGCCATGGTGGACAGGGGCATGGCCGGCTGGAGCGAAGTGCTGTCGGACGAGGACGCCGAGGCGATCCGCGCGTTCATCGTCTTCATGGCAAACCAGTAGCCGGGATTTCAGCCGCCCATGAGCTCGTAATGCCCACCGCGGTCGAGCGCGGCCTTGTAAGCGGGGCGCGCGCGAATCCGGTCGAGGAATGCGGCCAGGTGCGGATAGTCGCTGCGCAGGCCGGTGCGCACTTCGGCAGCCTCGATCGCGAAACTCATCTGGCAGTCCGCGGCCGTCATCTGCTCGCCGCAGAGCCAGGTAGATTGCTGTAGCGTCGACTCGACGAAGCCGAGGTGGCGGTCGAGATTCGGGTCCAGGTAAGCGTCGCGAACACTCTGCGCAATTTTGCGCGCAATCGGCCGGACCAGGGCCGGCGCCTTGGTCTCTATCGTGGTCATGATCAGCGACATCAGGAGCAGCGGCATCAACGAACTTTCGGCGTAGTGCAGCCAGTAGGTGTAGGCCATGCGTTCGGGCGTGCCCTCCTCGGGCAGCAGCGTGCCGTCGTCATACCGGCCAACGAGGTACTCGACGATCGCGCCGGACTCGGCAACGACCTGGCCGTCATCCTCGATGACCGGCGCCTTGCCGAGCGGATGCACTTCCTGCAGCTCCGGGGGCGCCAGGCTGGTCTGCTTGTCGCGGCCGTAGCGCTTGATGTCGTACTCGACACCCAGTTCTTCGAGCAACCACAAGATGCGCTGCGAGCGCGAATTCTCGAGGTGGTGAACGGTCAGCATGCGCTGACTATATCACTGCGTCGCCTGGAACCTCGCCGGCTCTTGCTTGGCCATGTGCTCGTAGGTCTCCCAGCGCATCTTGATGAGCTCCTGGGCGCTGCGTAGCAGGCTCTCGGCTTCTTCGGGATGCGTCCGCTTGAGGACCCGGTAGCGATTCTCGTTGTAGATGTAGTCTTCGAGAGGCACTGACGGCCGCAGCGAGTCGAGCACGAACGGCTTCTTGCCCGCATCGCGCAACGCCGGGCTGTAGCGCAGCAACGGCCAGTAACCGGTCTTGGTCGCCAGTTGCTGCTGCGTCATGCCCTTCTGCATGTCGATGCCGTGCGCGATGCAATGACTGTACGCAAGGATCAGCGACGGTCCGTTGTACTCTTCCGCTTCGCGCAGCGCCAGCAGGGTTTGCTGCGGATTGGCGCCCATCGCCACCTGTGCGACGTAGACATTGCCGTACGAGATAGCCTGCAGCGCCAGGTCCTTCTTGCCGATACGCTTGCCGGCCGAGGCGAACCGCGCCGACGCGCCGAGCGGCGTGGCTTTCGACATTTGTCCGCCCGTGTTCGAGTACACCTCAGTGTCGAGCACGAGTACGTTGACGTTGCGGCCACTGGCGAGCACGTGATCGAGACCGCCCGAACCGATGTCATAGGCCCAGCCGTCACCGCCAACCAGCCAGACGCTGCGGCGCACTAGATGGTCCACGATCGACAACAAGGCGGCTGCGTCCTGGTCGTCGTCCGCCTTGACCATGTCCAGCAGACGATGCCGCAATTCGGCCACCCTGGCGCGCTGTGCGCGAATCTCGGAACCGACGCGCTGGCGCGAATTAACGATGTCGTTCGCGAGTTTCTTGCCCAAGCTGGGCGTCAGCTTCATGACCAGCTCTTTCGCGATGTCCATATGATGGTCCGCTGCGATGCGCATACCGAGGCCAAACTCGGCGTTGTCCTCGAACAGCGAATTCGACCATGCCGGACCGTTGCCCTCGGCATTTTTCGCCCACGGCGTCGTCGGCAGATTGCCGCCGTAAATTGACGAGCACCCGGTCGCATTGGCAACGAGCAGCCGCGGACCGAATAGCTGCGACAGCAACCGTACGTACGGCGTCTCGCCGCAACCCGCGCAGGCGCCCGAGAACTCGAACAGCGGCTGCAGGAACTGCGCGCCGCGCACGGACGAGTAGTCGACCTTGGCGCGATCGTTGTACTTGAGTTTCTCGAAGAACTCGATGTTCTCGCGCGAGGTTTCGAGGAGCGGCGCCTTGTCCGTCATGTTGATGGCCCGAACACCCTCTTCATCGGGACTCGTCACCGGGCAGGCCTCGACGCACAGGCCGCAGCCCGTGCAGTCCTCGGCATAGACTTGCAGCGTGTAGCGCGTTTCCGGGAATCCCCGCGCCGTGATCGGCGCCGACGGGAACTGCTCGGGCGCGTGATCGAGTGTCGCCTCGTGGAAGAACTTGGCCCGGATGACGCTGTGCGGGCACACGAAGCTGCAGTTGCCGCACTGAATGCAGAGGTCCTCGCGCCAGGCGGGGATCGTGTCCGAGACGTTGCTCTTTTCCCACTGCGTCGTGGCGCTCGGGTACGTGCCATCTACAGGCAGCTTGCTGACCGGCAGGTCGTCGCCGTGCCCGCGCATCATCTGCGCGGTCACCTCGCGCACGAAGTCCGGCGCGTTTTCAGGCACGACCTCGTCCATCGGCAGGTTGCCGATGCGATCCGCCGGCACCTCGACCTCGTGCAGGTGGTCGAGAGCAGCATCGACGGCCGCAAAGTTCTGGTCCACAACCGCCTGGCCCTTGGACTTGTACGTCTTCTCGATGGCCTTCTTGATCTGGTCGATCGCCTCGTCACGTGGCAATACGCCCGACAGCGCGAAGAAGCAGGCCTGCATGACCGTGTTGATGCGCCGGCCCATGCCGGCTTCCTTCGCCACCTTGCTCGCGTCGATAACGTGCAGGTGGATGCCGCGCTCGACAATCGTCTCCTGGACGGTCTTCGGCAGCTTGTCCCAGACCTCGTCGGGCGGGTACGGACTGTTCAACAGGAAAACGGCGCCGTCGGAGGCGTGCCGCAGCACCTCGAGCTTCTGCACCAGGTCGAACTTGTGGACCGCGATGAAGTTGGCCGACTGGATCAGGTAGGGCTGGTGAATCTCGTCCGGGCCGAAGCGCAGGTGCGACACGGTCTGCGACCCGGATTTCTTGGAGTCGTAAACGAAGTAACCCTGGCAGTACAGGTCGGTATTCTCGCCAATGATCTTGATGCTGTTCTTGTTGGCGCCCACCGTGCCGTCGGCGCCGAGCCCGAAGAACAGGGCCCGCGTAACCTTGTCGCTTTCGATCTGGAAGCCGTCGTCGTAATCGAGGCTCAGGTGGGTCACGTCGTCGTGGATACCCACCGTGAAATGACGCTTGGGATTCGGCTTGGTCAGCTCGTCGTAAACGGCCTTGACCATTGCCGGCGTGAACTCCTTGGACGACAGGCCATAGCGACCACCGATAATCCGCGGAATCGAATCCCGCCGACCGTCGCCAACGGCCTCCGCCAACGCCGTAACGACGTCCTGGTACAACGGCTCGCCGTTGGCGCCGATTTCCTTGGTCCGGTCCAGCACGGCGATGGATTTCACCGACTCTGGCAGCTTCGCGAGCATATGCTCCGCCGAGAACGGACGGTACAGGCGCACGTTGATCATGCCCAGACCCGATTCGGGCAGCGCATCGATGGTCTCCATCACGGTGTCGGCGCCGGAGCCCATCAGGATGATGACGCGCTCGGCCTTCGGGTCACCGTAATAGTCGAACAGGTTGTAGCGGCGCCCCGTGATATCGAAGAAGCGGTCCATCGTCTTCTGCACGATGCCCGGCGTCGCGTTGTAATAGGTATTCGCACTCTCGCGGCCCTG
>JASJCH010000106.1 GCA_030066075.1 Woeseiaceae bacterium | reverse complement strand
GCCCATGGCCGCGATCGCGGCCATGGGCCGCTCCTACTCTTGTTTTATATACACTTGAAGTATTCGAAGGGTTCGAGGCAGGCGTTGCACTTGTACGACGCCTTGCAGGCGGTGGACCCGAATTCGCTGACGACGGCCGTGTCCGTCGAGTCGCAGCGCGGGCAGGCAATGGTCCGCGTGCCGTGCAGGAGCTCACGCTTGGTGCCACCCTCGGCCGGGGGCGCAATGCCGTATTCGCGGAGCTTGTCCCTCCCTTCCGCGCTGATCCAGTCGGTTGTCCATGGCGGTGACAGCACGCGTTTGATGCGCACGTTCTCGACACCCTGGTGGTAGAGCGCGTCGACCACACTCTGCTCGATGACCTCCGTCGCGGGGCAGCCGGAGTACGTGGGCGTCAGCTCGACGACAACTTCGTCGGTGATCCGGACATCACGCAGGATGCCCAGGTCCGCAATAGTCAGGACAGGAATCTCGGGGTCAGCGACGCCGGACAGCCATTCCAGCACCTGCTCCCGGCTTAATCCGATCGCTACCAATTTGCCCCCGGGTGCACGCGCTGCAGGTACTGCATCTCGGCGATCATGTAGCCCAGGTGCTCACTGTGCTGTCCGGCCTTGCCGCCGCTCGCCATCCATGCATCCTCGGGCATCGTGAGCGTCGCCTCGTCAAGGACCGCCGCGATGGTCGCGTACCATTTCTCGCGAATCCGGAACAGGTCGGGCCCGTCAAACTCGTTCTCGAACACGTTGTCGACTTCATCGGCGGCGAACAGCTCACCGGTGAAACGCCACAGGTTGTCAACGGCCTGCTGCGCTTTGCCGTGACTCTCCGCGGTGCCGTCCCCGAGGCGAATCAGCCACTGCGTGTTGTGGCGCAGGTGATAGCGGATTTCCTTTTCGGCGCGCGCCGCAATCTCGGCCACGCGCTTGTCGGTGCAGTGCACCAGCGCCTCGAGCTGCTGCAGGTAGAACGCCTCGAACAGCACCAGCTTGGCGATCGAATCACCAAAGTGGCCGTTCGGCTGCTCGAGCAACAGGACGTTGCGATACTCGTTCTCGTCGCGCAGGAACGCAAAGTCGTCCTCGCCGCGACCCTTACCCTCGAGCTCGCCGGCGTAGGCGTAGAACATGCGCGCCTGGCCGATGTAGTCGAGCGCGAAGTTGGCGTTGGCGAGCTCCTCCTCGAGTTCCGGGTAGGCGGCCACGAGTTCGACCATGCGCTGGCCGAGGACCAGCGCGTTGTCGCCAAGCCGCAGTACGTAAGCAAGGAGTGCGTCGTTACTGTTCACAGGTTCTCGACCCCCTCGGGAATTTCGTAAAACGTCGGGTGCCGATAGATCTTGTCTTCGGCGGGCTCGAAGAACGCGGCCGTCTCGGCCGGGTCCGATGCGACAATCTGGCTCGAGCGAACAACCCAGATACTGACGCCCTCGCTGCGACGCGTGTAGGTGTCACGCGCGTGGTCGAGCGCCATCTGGTCGTCTGCGGCATGGATGCTGCCGGCATGCCGGTGGCTCAAGCCGGATTTGCTGCGGATGAAGACCTCGTAAAGCGGCCATTCTTTGTTACTCATACTGCTGTTCCCGTTGGAGCGCCCCATGGGCGCGATTCAACATCAGTCGCGGCCATGGGCCGCTCCTACGCGGCCGCTTTGGCGGCCTGCTTTTCGGCGTAAGCGCGCGCAGCTTCGCGCACCCACTCGCCATCCTCGTGCGCCTTGCGACGTTTGCCGAGGCGCTGCCTGTTGCACGGGCCGTTGCCCTTGATAACTTCGATGAATTCCTGCCAGTCGATCTCGCCGAAGCGGTAGTGGCCGGATTTTTCGTCGTAAACGAGATCGTCGTCGGGCACTTTCAGGCCGAGGAACTCGGCCTGCGGCACCGTGACGTCGACGAACTTCTGGCGCAATTCGTCGTTGGAAAAGCGCTTGATCTTCCAGGCCATCGACTGCGCGGAGTGCTTCGAGTCGGCATCGTTAGGGCCGAACATCATCAGCGACGGCCACCACCACCGGTTGAGCGCATCCTGCGCCATGGCTTTCTGCTCAGGGGTGCCCTCACACAGCACGCGCAGGATGTCGAAGCCCTGGCGCTGGTGGAAACTTTCTTCCCTGCAGATGCGGACCATCGCACGCGCGTAGGGGCCATAGGAGCAGCGGCACAGCGGAATCTGGTTCATGATCGCGGCGCCGTCGACCAGCCAGCCGATCGCGCCGATGTCGGCCCAGGTCAGTGTCGGGTAATTGAAGATACTCGAGTACTTGGCCTTGCCCGTCAGCAGGTCGCCAACCATTGCGTCGCGGGACACGCCCAGCGTCTCGCCCGCGCTGTACAGGTACAGCCCGTGCCCGGCCTCGTCCTGGATCTTGGCCAGCAGGATCGCCTTGCGCTTGAGCGTGGGTGCGCGGGTCAGCCAGTTGCCCTCGGGCTGCATGCCGATGATCTCGGAATGCGCATGCTGGGAAATCTGCCGGACCAACGTGCGCCGGTACGCCTCGGGCATCCAGTCCTTGGCTTCGATCTTCTCCTCGGCGTCGATGCGCGCCTGGAACGCCTCGAGCTGCTCGGGGGTCTCAAGCGTGTCGCGCTGCGGCGCGGATTTGTCTTTCTGGTCAAGGCCTTGTGTATACATGGGGGCTCCGGCTTAGCGTAGGAGCGCCCCGCGGGCGCGATCGCGGCCAAGGGCCGCTCCTACATTCAGGATTGTCGACAATGTGTCACATTTATTGTGATGTTTCAACGAATTCTGTATCGCTTTATCCGTCGAGCAGGGACTGCCCGCGCGCCACGGCGCGGCCGCGGAACAGGGCGACGAACTCATCGCGCTGGTTGATTACTTCCACGGCATAGATGCCGCTGCGCTTGCCGCGATGCTCCTCGAGCGCCACGGCGCGCAGCTCGTCGCCGATGAACGCCGGACGCAGGAATTCGATGGTGCCCGAGCCCGCGACCGTTACGTCGTCGTAAGCGTTGCAGGCAAAGGCGAACGCCGTATCGGCCAGTGCGAAGATCATGCCGCCGTGGCAAAGATCGAAGCCATTGGCCATGTCCTCGCGCACCGTCATCGTCGCTACGGCTGATCCAACCTCGGGAATCTCGATCTCGATACCAAGGCTCTGCGACGCCACGTCGTTCCGGTACATTCTTTCAGCACAAGCGCGCGCCCGCTTGAGGTCGTCGGTCATTGCAGTCCTCCGAATCGCTGCATGAACGCCGCCGCGGGTGGCGGCAGCGGCCCCTCGGCGGTCTCCATGGTCTGCGTCAGGTAGTCGTCGGCCGCGGCATAGACGGCCTGGTAGAGGTTACGGCACAGCTGGTAGGCGGCCGTCCCGTGCCAGCCCGTCGGCAGCAGCTCCGCGGGCAGCTGCGGGTCCCGCAGCAGGACCTTGCGGTATTCCTGGATCAGCAATGTTCGGACCAGGAACGCGGATTTTAGCGGCACGTTCGCATCTTTTCCTTGCGCTTTGATCAGGGGACGGAAGCGTTCGACGAAGCTTGCGTAGCGCGCATCGATATCGTCCAGGTTCCAGCTGTCCTGCACGAGCGCCCGCATGCCCGACTCGTTACGCACGGTGCGCCCGGTCATGACCACAAGGTCTTCCGCAAGTCCCAGCCGCTCGAGCGCCAGGTCGAGCCCGGCCATGTCGGGGGCCGGATGCGCCAGCACGTTCGGCGACAGAGAACCGAAACCGAGCCAGCCGAGTTCTTTGCGTACCAGGTCCTTGGTCGCCGATTCGACGCCGCTCATCAGAATCGTCGTCCACTCGCCATCCCAGCTCGGGACCGGCTCGCCATAGATCTTTTGCGTGGCCTGCTCGAAGCGCTCGCGCCCCTCCCCGGTCAGGCTGTAGTAGCTGCGGCGCCCGATCTGCTTTGACTGCAGCCAGCCGTCCTGCACGAGCCGGAACACCGACGTGCGCACGAGACGTTCGTTGATGCCGAATTCGCCCATCGCGGCAATCAGGCTGCCGAGCCACACCGTGCCGCCGCGCGGCGCGATGGCATCGCCGAACACTGTCGTGATCAGCGACCCCGCGCGCAGCGTCGTGCGCGACCGGAATTCATCGACGAGATTCTTGCTGGCGGATTCGATGGTCATGACTGTCAATGTTGCGCCGCGGTCTGATGACCGTATATTGTGATACCGATTTTTTCAAACCTCACGATTTTTTGTATCTCTCTATGAAGCTAGGCAACCTGGTACAGGACCAATGGGTCGAGGGCAGCGGAGCAGGACGCTCCCTGCAATCGGCAGTCTCCGGCGAAACGATAGCCTCGATTACAAGCGACGGTCTCGACTTCGAGGCGATACTCGATCACGCCAAGCGCGTTGGCGGCCCGAACCTGCGCAGAATGACGTTCCACGAGCGCGGCTTCATGCTCAAGGACCTCGCGATCTACCTCAACGAGCACAAGCGGGAGTTCTACGAGCTCTCGACCCAGACCGGGGCGACCAGGCGGGATAGCTGGCCCGACATCGATGGCGGCATCTCGACCGTTTTCGTGTTCTCGTCGAAGGCCCGCCGCGAGATGCCCAATGACCATGTCTACCTCGATGGCCCGCCCGAATGGCTGTCACGCGAGGGAACGTTCGTGGGCCAGCATGTCTTCACGCCGAAGCTGGGAGCTGCCGTCCATATCAACGCCTTCAACTTCCCCTGCTGGGGCATGCTCGAGAAGCTCGCGCCGACGCTGCTCGCAGGTGTACCGGCCATAGTCAAGCCGGCGTCGAGCACGGCCTACCTCACTGAACTCATGGTCCGGCGCATCATCGAGTCGGGCATTCTGCCGCCGGGATCGCTGCAACTGATCTGCGGCGGCGTGGGCGACCTGTTCGACCACCTGACCTGCCAGGACACGATCGCATTCACGGGCTCCAAGTACACGGCCGAAAAACTGCAGGCGCACCCGCGCGTCGTCAGCGAGTCGGTCGCGTTCACGGCTGAGACCGATTCCCTGAACATGTCGATCCTGGGACCGGACGCCACGCCGGGCACACCCGAGTTCGACCTGTACATCAAGGAAGTCGTCAACGAGATGACGTCCAAGGCCGGCCAGAAATGCACGGCAATCCGGCGCATCATCGCCCCCGCCGCGATCGCGGGCGACCTTACCGCGGCTCTCGCGCAAGCGCTCGGCGAAGTCCGTATCGGCAACCCGGCTCTGAAAGAAGTCGGCATGGGCGCGCTGGCCAGCCACGGGCAGCGCAACGAAGTTCGCGAGCGCGTGGGCGACCTGTCGGCGGAAGCCGAGATCGTCTACGGCGGCAGCGACGACTTCGAGGTCATCGACGCCGACGCCGGCAAGGGCGCGTTCTTCATGCCAACGCTGCTGCACTGCGAGAAACCGTTGTCCTCGAAAGCCGTGCACTCCGTCGAAGCGTTCGGCCCGGTCAGCACGGTGCTGCCTTACGACAACCTCGACGAGGCCATCGAGTTGGCGCGACTCGGCGAAGGCAGCCTGGCCGGCTCGATCATCACTAACGACAAGGAGGTCGCACGCGAACTCGTGCTCGGCACCGCTGCGTATCACGGCCGCATGGTCATCATCAATCGCCACTGCGCCGCGGAGTCCACGGGGCACGGCTCGCCGCTCGCGCATCTCGTGCACGGCGGGCCGGGCCGCGCCGGCGGCGGCGAGGAGATGGGCGGCGTGCGCGGCATCAAACACTACATGCAACGCACCGCGCTGCAGGGTTCACCGGAGACCCTGTCGCACATCGGTAATCGCTGGATTCGCGGCGCGGACCAGAAGGACCCGGGCGTGCATCCGTTCCGCAAGACTTTCGAACAGCTCGAAATCGGCGACACGTTCAAGAGCGAGCCGCGCGAAGTGACGCTCGAGGACATCGAGCACTTCGCCGAGTTCACGGGCGACAATTTCTACGCGCACATGATCGAGGAAGACGCGCAGAAGAACCCGTTCTTCGAAGGCCGCGTCGCCCACGGCTACCTGATTGTCTCGTTCGCGGCCGGTCTGTTCGTCGACCCGGACTTCGGGCCGGTGCTCGCCAACTACGGCGTGGACGACCTGCGCTTCCTGCAGCCGGTCAACCACGGCGATTCACTCAAGGTCCGCCTGACCTGCAAGCAAAAAACCCTGCGCGGCGACACCGGCTACGGCGAAGTGCGCTGGGATGCCGAGGTCAC
>JASJCH010000004.1 GCA_030066075.1 Woeseiaceae bacterium | reverse complement strand
GCCGCGGCCGACCTGCTCCATCTCCTCGATGATCTCCATGGCGCGAACCTTGGGCGCGCCAACGAGCGTCCCGGCCGGGAAGCTGGCCGCAAACAGGTCGAACTGGTCGCGCCCTTCGGCCAGCTCGCCTTTGACACCGCTCACGATGTGCATGACGTGGCTGTAACGCTCGATCGCGCGGTACGGGTCGACCTCGACCGATCCGGGCGACGCCACCCGGCCGAGATCGTTACGCGCCAGGTCGACGAGCATCACGTGCTCGGCCGCTTCCTTGGGATCGGCGAGCAGCGCGGCCTCGTTGGCCCGGTCTTCTTGCGGCGTCTCGCCGCGCGGCAGCGTGCCGGCGATGGGGCGCAGCGACGCCGTGCTGCCGTTGAGCTTGACGAGCGCCTCCGGTGAGGACCCTACGACCTTGAGGTCGCCGAATTCGAGGAAGAACATGTACGGCGACGGGTTGAGCAGTCTTAGCGCGCGGTAGACCTCGAACGGGGAGACATTGCTGCGGCCCTTGAACAGGACGGATATCACTATCTGGTAAATATCGCCCGCCGCGATGTACTCCTTGCACGCGTCGACCCTCTCGCAGAACTCTTCCTCGGTGAAGCTGGCGCTGGCAGGCGAAATCTCGACGGCGCCGTTGCCGTTCGGGACCGGTCCGCGCAGGCAACGAATGACCTCGTTCCGCAGTGCCTGCCGCTCGCCTTCGGGGCCGTCGTGCAGCAGGGCGACGCGGCGCGTCAGGTGATCGAAGACAAGCAGCGACGCCGGCGCGACGAATGCCGCATCGGGTATGTCGGACTGCACGTCGACGCTGCGCGGCAGTCTCTCGAACAGGCGCACGACGTCGTAGCCCGATACGCCGACGAGTCCGCCTGCGAATGGCAGCCCGTCGACCTCCGGACCCGGTCGTGGCGCCTGGGCGAGGGCGCTGCGCAGTGCGTCGAGGTACTCCTGCTGATCAGACGGCCGCGCGGCGCTCTGGCCATTGATGTGCAGGGCCTGGTCGTCCATGCGCACCTCGAGGGCCTCGCCGAAGCCGAGAAAGGAGTAGCGCGCCAGGCGTTCGCCGCCCTCGACGCTCTCGAGCAGGAACCGCGGCTGCAGGTCGCGCAGCTTGAGGTACGCCGATACCGGCGTGTCGAGATCTGCTGCTATGTCAAACGGTGCTTCCAACTTTGTCACCCATAAAAAAACCCATCACCACGATCGCGGAGATGGGCCTGGAATGTCGCTCAGCTAATGGTCAGCCAGCCGCCCCCTCCTTCGAGGACAGCCACCACCAGTTGTTGCGACGAGCGTTCATGCGGCGAGTATTACCGCGACCCGGGTGCAGGTCAACGGTTGCGAATGTAATTACAGCTCGTACATCATCGGCAGCACCAGGGAGAAGCCGATCCACATGATTATGGTGAGCGGAATACCGACCCTGAGGAAGTCCGCAAACTTGTAGCCGCCGGCGCTCAGAATCAGCAGGTTCGTCTGGTAACCGTACGGCGTGGCAAAACTCATGTTGGCGCCGAACAGCACAGCGAGGATGAAGGGCTCCACGCTCACCCCGAGCTGCTGGGCGATACCGATCGCGATCGGCGTGCCGATCGCCGCCGCCGCGTTGTTCGAGACGATATTAGTCAGCACCGTCATCAGCAGCAGGAACGCACTCAGGATCATCGGCGTCGGCAGGGCCGATACGGACCCGACGAAACCCTCGGCGACGAAGTTCGCCATGCCGGTGCCGACCAGGGCTTTACCGAGCGCGAGCGAGGCGACGATGATCATCACGACGGGGATGGACAGGGCGGTTGTGGCGTCGCGCCAGCTCAGGCAGCCCGTAACGATCATCAGGCCCAGGCCAACCATTGCGCTGACCGAGATCGGCATGATGCCGAGCGCTGCGGCCGCCACGACGAAGCCCATGATTGCCAGCGCGCGTTTCGCATTGTGCGTGTGCGGCAGGTCGGTCGTACCGTCAAGCACGAGCATCGAGCCGCTGTCCTTGAGCCTGGAAATGGCCTCGCCCGAACCCTGGACCAGCAGCACATCGCCGGCGCGCAGGCGGATCATGTTGAGGTCGCCCGTCACCTGGGAGCTCGGCGCGCGGGCGCGGTGCAACGCCAGCGGCATCAGCCCGTAGCTGCTCGAGAAACGTGCCGCGGCCAGGCTGCGCAGATGGAGCGGCGACCCGCGCGTAACGACGACCTCCGCCAGCTGCTGGCCTTCGGCCTTGAGCGGCGTCTCCTCGTCGACCGGGTGCTCGATGTCCGAGATGTTGAACAGGGTCGCCCCGATAAGCTGCTCGAAGTGCTTGAGGTTCTCCGGCGAGTCCTTGACGAACAGCCTGTCGCCCGGCTGCAGCACCACCGAGGGCAGCTTGGCAAGCTGCAGGGATTCGCTGCGCTGGATCTTGTCGATGCGCATGTGACCGTCGCACTTGGCGAGGACCTCGGAGAGCTTCTTGCCATCGGCGAAGCCGCCTTCCTTGACGTGCAGCTGGGCGCTGAAAATGCGCGGCGTCGTGTCCGCCATCGGCGGCGTGCGGTCGGGCAACAGTCGCGGCGCCACGAGCCACAGGAACAGGATGGCGGCGCCGCCGACGATCGTGACCGGCAGCACGAACTCGAACATCGAGAACTGGTGCATGCCGAGGTCTTGCGAGATGCCGACAACCAGCAGGTTGGTCGAGGTGCCGATCGTGGTCGACATGCCGCCGACGATGGTCGCCAGCCCCATCGGTAACATGACTTCCGACACCGGGAATTTCGAGCGCAGCGATGCGCCAACCAGGATCGGCATCAGTAGCACGACGATCGGCGTGTTGTTCATGAACGCACTGAGCACGGCGCCTGCAACCAGCGTCGTCAGCAACGCCATAACCGGGCGCGTCGCCCAGGCTTTGCCGACGACATTCGCAAGTGGTTGCAGTGCGCCCGTGGTCTCGAGCGCCTTGCCGACCATCATCAGCGCACAAATCGCGACCAGTGCCTCGTTACCGAAGCCGATAAAGAAGTCTGCAGGCGCCAGTGCACGTTCGCCATCCCTGTAATAGGGAACGAGTTCGAAACCGACGACGAGGATGATCAGGATGGCTAGCGACGAGGACTCGAGCGGGATCCTGTCACGCGTGAACAGGAATAACGCGAGTATCGTCAGGACCAGGACGGCGATGCCATGAGCGTCGGGGGTCATCGCCAGCACCGTATCTTAGATCAGGCTGGCTCCGCAATCTGGCGCTGGTGAATTCTTTGCTGTAGGACTGCCGCGACCTGGCGATGGAAATTAACGAACTCCCCGAACGTCCAGGCGGACAGATCCGGCGGCGCCGGAAATGTGCAGGCATCGGCGTGGCGCAGCACGGGGGCGAGGTTCGCGTAGGGGTACGACGCTGTCTCGCCGGCCGGGAACAGCGACCAGGGCGAAATGACCAGCAGGTTACGATGGCGCACGGCCGCGGCGTCGACAGCCCGGCGCCAGTGCCGCTGCCAGCCATCCTGCAAGCGCCGGTCCTGCAGGGGCGCCATGCGGCCCGCCTGCTCGAGCGCCGGCAGTGCACCCCGTGCCGCGGCCAGCCGACGGGACTTTCGAACCAGCACGCTGCGCAGGCGCGCGACCAGTCGGCCGACATCCAGCAAGGTGCCAAAATCCGCCGGATCCAGGCCCCGCTCCGCGACCAGCGTGCCGATACCCGTAACCTCGATGGCGAGGCGGCGGTTGAGCCAGGCATCGTGACGCATCCTGGGTGTCGGCCACTCGGCGCACGCCAGTTCGGCGTCCGCCGTCTCGACCGCACGGTCTGCAGCCGACAGCAGTTGCGGCTCGTCGACCCTCCCGCTGCGATCGATGAAATCCGGCAGACCGATCTCGCAGCGGACCCATGCCGAGGCGACGGGCGCCTGCAACTCGATGCCTGGCACGACCGCAGCCGCGTGCTCCGCCGTCAACAGCCGGCACGCCGACGTGACTTCGGTCGCCGCGGCAAGCCGCACATGCGGCTCGGTTCGCAATCCCCAAAGCACTCGCCAGTCCGCTTCGGCGTCGCGGGGCCCGCCCGTGAAAAACATGGGCCCCGCCCCGAGGGCGTCGCAGCGGAGGCGCCAGAGCGTTTGCACCGGCACATGACCTGCCGGCACGGTGAGCGCCACGTCGCCCGGGTCTGCATCGGCCGCCGCCAGGGCCTCGCGCAACAGGGCGCCAACCGCCGTGACGCCCGCAACGGTCGCGCCGGTCGGTAGCACGGACACGGCCAGCGGCCGGTTTGCGACGAGGACGTCGAGCGCCTGTTGCACGAAGTGCTCCGCTGCCGCCGGCGATTCGGCCAGCAACATCGCGTCCGCGGCCAGCGTCACGCCGCGTTCCGTGTTGGCACCTAAAAGAGTATGATCCCGGGAAACAGCCATCTTCGGCATTTTCGGCATCGTCCTCTCCGCGCGCTGCTCGCGTATCTGGGCGGCTTGATCAGATTTTGCAAACAACTTCCTAATTGCCATGGGTAACGGGGCACACAAAACACTGCGTCGTCAGGACATCATGTTCGAGGACAAGGACCAGGCCTTGCGCGACGACGTTCGCACGCTGGGCACGATGGTCGGCGACCTGATCCGCGAGCAAGGCGGTGAGGAACTCTTCGAACTCGTCGAGAACGCCCGTCGGCGCTCGATTCGACGCCGTGAAGACAACGAGTTACCGGGTGAGGAGCTGTCGAAGCTTGTCGAGAACCTGAGCCCGGCGCTCGCACTGCAGGTCATCCGCAGTTTTTCGACCTACTTCCAGATGGTGAATACGGCCGAGAAGGTGCACCGCATCCGTCGGCGCCGCGAATACCTGCGGGAAGTCGGGCATTACCAGCCCGGCGGTTTCGAAGACACGCTCGTCAAGCTCAAGGCCTCGGGCATGACGATCGACGAATTACAGGCGCTGATCGACACGCTCAGCATCGAACCCGTATTCACGGCGCACCCGACCGAGCCCACGCGCCGCACGATCCTGCGCAAGGAACAGAATATCGTTCGCTACCTCGTCGACCTGCTCAACCCGACGATGACGGCGCAGGAGCGCCACGCCTGCCTCGAGAACATTCGCCTGCTGATCACGACCGGTTGGCAGACTGAAGAGCACCCGTCGGAGCAGATGTCGGTAGCCGACGAGCTCGAGCACGTGTTGTTCTTCATGACCGACGTGCTCTATCGGTCCGCGCCGCCATTCTACGAAGACATCATGATGGCCGTGCGACGCATCTATGGCGAGGAAGCGGAGAAAATCACGATCCCGTCGATCCTCAAGTTCGCGTCCTGGGTGGGCGGCGACATGGACGGCAACCCGAACGTCAATGCCAAGACCATCCGCGCCACGCTGGCGCGCCAGCGCGGCCTGATTCTCGACCTGTATTACAAGGAGTGCGCCACCCTCTCCGCCAAGCTCAGCCAGTCGACTGAGCGCGCAACCTTCGACGAGCGCATGATCGCCAGGATGGACGAGTACCACGGCGTGTTCCAGAACGCTTACCACGCCGTCCCCGCGCGCCATCGCAACATGCCGTATCGCGTGTTCCTGAGGCTGATCCAGCAGCGGCTGCAGTCGACGTATGACGATGACATCTTCCCGTACGAAAACTTCCGCGAGCTGCGCGCCGACATCCGGCTGATCGCCGACAGCCTGACGGCTAACAAGGGCGAGAGCGCCGGGCTGTTCGCCGTTAACCGCCTGCTCCGGCGCATCGATACCTTCGGCTTTCACCTGATCACGCTCGACGTGCGGCAGGATGCGGAGGTGCATCGCAGCGTCGTGGGCGAATGCCTTGGCGAAGACGACTGGGAGGAGTGGTCGCCGGCCGATCGCAGCGCGCGCATTCTCGAGGCCCTGGAAAGCCGCGAAAGCATGCCAGAGTCGCTCAGCACCCAGGCGCGCAAGACGATCGCCGTTTTCCAGGCCATTGCGTTCTGCCGCCGCAAGTACGGCAAGCGGGCGATCGGCCCTTTCATCGTCAGCATGACCCAGGGAGCGGATGACATCCTGTCGGTGCTGCTGCTCGCGCAGTGGGGCGAGCTGCACAACAAGCGTTTCGAGATTCCGCTCGACGTTGCGCCGCTGCTCGAGACCGTAGACGACCTCAAGCGCGGCCGCGAGATCCTCAAGGAACTCCTCGCAACGCCGCAGTATCGCGAGCACCTCGAGCGACGCGACAACCGGCAGACGGTGATGATTGGCTACTCCGACTCCAACAAGGACGGTGGCCTCGCGTCAGCCCGCTGGGCACTACAGAACGCGGAGGTCATGCTCGTCAACGCCGTGGAATCGGAGGACGTCGAGCTCACGCTGTTCCATGGTCGCGGCGGCACGATCAGCCGGGGCGGCTCGAAGACGCACGTCGCCGTGCTGGGCGCGCCGCCGGGGACGGTCAACGGGCGGCTGCGCGTCACCGAACAGGGCGAGATCATCAATGAGAAGTACGGCCTCAGGGCCATCGCGCTGCGCACGCTCGAACAGGTGACGGGCTCGGTCGCGCTGGCCACCGCGATGCCGACCCACCGCGGCAACGACATGCCCGAGTGGCACGACATGATGGACGTCATCGCCGACGAAAGCCGGCGCGCCTATCGCAAGCTGGTGTACGAAACGCCGGGCTTTTACGACTATTTCCAGCTGGCGACGCCCATCGACCTGATCCAGCGCATGCGCATTGGCTCGCGGCCGTCCTCGCGACGCTCACAGCAAGGCATCGAGGATCTGCGCGCCATCCCGTGGGTTTTTTCCTGGACACAGTCACGCTGCATGCTGCCGGGCTGGTACGGCATCGGCTCGGGGCTGGCGAAGGCGGCCAAGGAGTTCGACGACGATGCGTTCCGCGATATGTTCGCCGAGTGGTATTTCATGCGCGCCCTGACGGCCGACGCCGAGATGGTGTTGGCGAAGGCGGACCTCGGGATCGCGCGACTGTACTCCGAGCTCGCCGGCGATCTGCACGAGCAGTTCTACCCAATTATCGAGGCTGAACATAACCTGACGCGGGACCTGATACTCGAGTACTCGGACCGCGACCTGTTGCTCGAGGGCGACTCCACGCTGCAGCGCGCAATCATGCTGCGCAATCCTTACGTCGACCCAATGAGCCTGATGCAGATCGACCTGCTGGCCCGCTGGCGAGATTCGGGTCGCGAGGACCAGGATCTGCTTGACGCGCTGCTTGCAAGCGTGAACGGCATCGCACAGGGGCTGCAAAATACGGGGTAGAATGGCCGGATGTACGCTTTGAAGCGCATCCGTTTCGTTACCCTCGGGCTGCTGGCGCTCTCCTGTGCCGCCGCGGCCCAGCAGACGGCGCCCGAGTTCGCCCGTGTAGACCATGACGCCGACCAGCGCCCGCGGGCGCTGCAGATGTCCATCGCGAGTTACGTGCCCGTTTCTGGCGACGGGCTGCTGCAAGTTGATCTCGTCGGCGCCATCCACATAGGCGACCCGGCGTATTACGCCGAACTCAACGAGCGGTTTCGCGACTACGACGTGTTGCTGTACGAACTCATCGCGCCGGAGGGCGGCGTCAGCGGCAACCAGCTCGAAAAGCGTAAGGGCCTTTTGTCGTCGACGCAGATCGGCATGACCAAGATGCTGGACCTGTCATTCCAGCTCGACGAGGTCGACTACGACGCGGCGAACTTTGTCCACGCCGACCTGACGCCAACCGAGTTGCGCGCCAGCATGGAGGAGCGCGGCGAGTCGCTGTACGTCTACTTCTGGCGCATCTTCTTCGCCACGCTCAACGAGTACGCGAAAGACCCGCTGGGCCTGCGCGATATGCAGATGCTGTCCGGGATGCTCAGCTCCGGGCAGGACGATTCGTTCAAGGTGATGATCGCCTACGAGATGACCAATCTCGACTCGGTCGAGGAAATGCTCGGCGACGACTCGACCAACGCCGTTATCGGCGCCAGGAACCAGCGCGCCGTCGACGTGCTCAAGCGCGAGATTGAAGCCGGCGCCAGGCGCATCGGCATCTTTTACGGCGTTGCCCACATGCCTGACATCGAAGAGCGCCTCTTCGACCAGCTGGATCTGGAATGGGAGAGCACCGACTGGGTCGACGCCTGGCAGCTCGGCGACGGGGACCGCGGCGAACCGCGGAAGAACCTCGATAATCTCTGAAGCTCGCGATGCGCCGCGGCTCGCGACTGCGAAGCCGCTTACCTTCATGGCTCGCTGCGCTGCGCTTTACTTCCGGTAAGCGGCTTCTCCGCCGCGAACCGCTACTCCTCAGAAAAACTCGCAAATTCGTCGAGGTTCTTGCGCTTGATGTCCGGGACCTTGGCGTCGTCGGCCGGGTAGCCCGCCACCAGTAGCAGGAACGGTCGTTCGTTTTTGGGCCGGCCGAGGATCTCGTTGAGGAACTTCATCGGGCTTGGCGTGTGCGTGAGCGTGGCCAGCCCTGCGTGGTGCAGCGCCGTGATCAGAATACCGGTCGCGATGCCCGTCGACTCCGTCGGGTAGTAGTGTTTCACCTTGCGGCCGTCGGGAAGCGTCCCGTATTTCTGCAGGAAGATCGCGATCAGGTACGGCGCCGTCTCTAGGAAAGGCTTGTTCGAGTCGGTTCCCAGCGGCGCCAGCGCCTCGAGCCATTCGCCCGACGCGCGGTGCTCGTAGAACTCGCGCTCCTCGACCTCGGCCGCCTCGCGGATCTTCTTCTTCGTTTCTGCGCCGCTGACCACGACGAAGTGCCAGGGCTGCAGGTTGGCGCCACTTGGCGCCGTGCTCGCGGCTTTCAATGCGTTCTCGATAATGTCCAGCGGCACCGGCCGGTCCGAGAACTCGCGCACGGTCCGGCGGCGATCGACCTCGGCGTAGAACGCTTCGGCGCGGCGGCGCATCTCGTCCACGGGGTATTCCTCGAAGCCGGCGAGCGGCACGGTCGGGTAGTCACTCATGTTCAGTCACCCAGTTTCTGCAACACGGTATAGAGCCGGGTCTCGTTCTCGGACACGGCCTTGCCTTTCACGGAGATGCCGGCCTTGTGAACCGACTCGGGATCGCCCGTGATCAGCGGATGCCACTCTGGCAGGTCCTGGCCGTTGGCGAGGCGGCGGTAGGCACAGGTGGCCGGCAGCCAGGCGAACATCTCGGGTTCGTCGGCTGACAAGACGAAACACTCGGCAACTTCCTTCGCCCGCCTGGCGTAATCGACGCAGCGACAGGTCTCGAGATCGAGCAGGCGGCACGCGACGTCGGTGTAATAGACCTCGCCCGTCTCCTCGTCCTCGAGCTTGTGCATGCAGCACAGCGCGCAGCCGTCACAGAGGCCTTCCCACTCCTCGTCCGTCATCTCGGACAGTGATTTGCGTTTCCAGTAGGCATCGGTCATCGTCAGGCACTTTGTGACAGAGACCGGGGCAAATGGCAATGACGGCCGTGTTTCTCGACTACTCGACAATGGGCGACGGCCTCGATCTCACGCCCCTGACCGATCTCCTTCCCGACCTGCAGATCTTCGCTGCGACCGGCGACGACCAGGTCGCCGAACGCATCCGCGACGCCGAGTTCGTCTTCGTCAACAAAATCCGACTCGACGATGCGTTGCTCGAGCAGTCGCCAAAGCTGCGCTTCATCGGCCTTACTGCAACCGGCACCGATAACATCGACACCGACAGCGCGGCCAGGCATGACGTTGCCGTTGCCAACATTCGCGCTTATTGCACCCAGTCGGTCACCGAGCACGTGTTCGGCGTACTGTTGATGCTCACGCACAACCTCGCCAGGTATGCGACCGCGGTGCAACGCGGCGACTGGAGCCGGGCTGGCGACTTTTGCATGCTCGATTACCCGGTGCGTGAACTCTCGCTCATGACGCTGGGTATCGTTGGCCTGGGAGAACTCGGCCGTTCCGTGGCGACGACTGCCCGCCATTTCGGCATGGACGTGATCGTCTCGGTGCGACCCGGCGAAACCCAGGTACCCGAAGGCCGCGTTACATTCGACGAACTGCTCGAACGAGCTGACGTCATCTCGCTGCATTGCCCGCTCAACGAACACACGCAGGGCCTGTTCGGCGAGAGCGAGTTCAGCAAGATGAAGTCCTCGGCAATTCTGATCAACACGGCGCGGGGCGCCCTGGTCGATACGGCCGCGCTGGCCGCGGCGCTGCAGAGCGGCGAGATCGCGGCGGCAGCGATCGACGTGCTGCCCAAGGAGCCGCCCGTCGACGGCGACCCGCTACTCGATTACGAAGGCGACAACCTGGTCGTGACGCCGCACATTGCCTGGAGCACCGACCGCGCCCGGCAGGAAGCAATCGAGGAGTTGGCGGCGAACGTCGCCGCATTCCTCAACGGGGAAGAACGCAACCGGATCGTCTAGGCCCCGATGACCTGCCGCGCCCACTGCACGACGCTGCGCACGCGCGGCGCCGTCATGTCGTAAGCCTCATCGAAGCTGACCCAGCGCCACTCGTGGTGCTCGGGTTCGCCGGTTTCGGGGGACGGCCCCATGACCACGGTAGCCTGGTTGGTGCTGGCGAGGTAGTAACGCGCCGTCTTGCCGCGGCTGTAAGGCCCGGTCTCCATGAAGCGATCGCCCCAGTCGAATTCGAGCTGGTCGATGCTCGTTTCTTCATGAACCTCGCGAATCGCCGCCTCCAGCGGCTGTTCGCCGTCTTCCTGCAGCCCCTTGGGAAAATCCCAATGGTGGTAAGCGCGCAGCAGCAGCGTCATCCAGCCGTCGTCGGTTTGCCGGGCCAGCACCACCCCGCAGGAGAGAAAAGGCTCGCTCATCAGGCCGCCCGCAGCACGTCGACGGGCGCGGCGTTGACGGCGCTGCGCGCCGCAATGTAGCCGCTGATGCAGACGACGAAGATGCCTGCGCCAACCCCCGCTATCCAGAGCCAGGGGTTGAACTCGTAGGGCAGTTCGAACAGGCGTACCGCAACGATCGCGGCCAGGATCGACGCGCCGGCCGAGGCCAGCACACCGGCCGCGGCGCCGAGCGCCGCGAATTCGGCCATGACGCCGGAAAACACGATGCGCTTGCGGGCGCCCAGGGCGCGCAGCATGGCGCTTTCAAAACGGCGCTCATCGATCGTGGACTGCACGGCTGCAAACAGCACAGCAATGCCTGCCGCCAGCGTGAACACGAACACGGCCTGCACAGCGAGACTCGCCTTCTGCACGATGCCACGCACCTGCTGCAGGATGGCGTCGAGGTCGATGACCGAAATGCTCGGGTGCTTGCGCACGAGATCCACGAGCACGGGCCGCTCTTCCGGCGCCAGCCGCAGGCTGGAGATATAGGTCGTCGGCATGCCGTCGAGGGCGCCGGGTGAGAACACCATGAAGAAGTTCGGCTGGAAAGAGTCCCAGTTGATCTTCCGGATGCTCGCAATCGTAGCTTCCACCTCGCGGCCCGCCACGTTGAACACCAGCGTGTCGCCGAGCACCAGGCCGGTTTCCACCGCGGCTTCTTCTTCGACCGAAATCAGCGGCGGTCCGTCGTAGTCCTCGGGCCACCACTCGCCTTCGAGAATCTCGTTGCTCGAGGAGAGCCTGGCCGCGTACGAGAGGTTGGCCTCGCGATTGGCCATCCAGCGGCCGCCCGGGTCCGGGTATTCGCGATCCTTGACCGAAATGCCGTTAATCGTGGACATGCGCGCACGAACCAGCGGCATGAACTCCGGCGGCTCGACGCCGGCCGAGCGATAGATGTCGGCGACCGACTCGCGCTCCTGCGGCTGGATGTTGATCATGAAGTGATTCGGCGCGTTCTCATCGAGAGTCTGGCGCCAGCCGTCGAGCAGGTCGGTGCGAACGATCGTCAATAACAGCAACACCGTGAGCCCGAGCCCGAACGCGACCACCTGCACGGCGCTGTCGCGGCCGCGGCGCGCAACGTTCGCCAGGCCATAGCGCCAGGCAACACCGACACCGGAACGGAAGCGGCCCATCGTCGCAACCAGGGCGCGCCCGACCATATACAGCGCCGCGGCGATCACGATGATGCCACCGAGCAGTATGACCAGCATTTGCGCATCCCCGACCGAGCGATACAGCAACGCGGCAACGGCAGCCAGTGACAGGCCGGCCACGAGAATCCGCGACGGCGCGGGCGGCATCGCGTCATGCCGCAATACGCGCAGCGGCGGCGTATTACGTAGCTGGATCAACGACGGCAAAGCAAAGCCCACGAGCAACACGAGGGCGCTGCCACTTGCCAGCACGACCGGCATCGGCCCGACCGGCGGGAGGTCGCTCGCGATCAGGTCGGCAAGCACCATCGTGAGCGTTTTCTCGGCGGCGAAGCCGACGGCGCTGCCGACAGCCACGCCGAGTATGCCCAGCAGCACGAGCTGCACGATCGACACCGCGATGACGAAACCCTGCGTCGCGCCGAGGCTCTTCATCAGCGCGACGGTGTCCATACGGCGGTGCGCGAACCGCCGCGCCGACATCGCTACCGCGACCGCGCTCAGCAGCAGGGCGATGATGGCGGTCAGCGACAGGAAGCGCTGCGCGCGATCGGCGGCCCGGTATGCGCGCTCGCTGCTCTCCTCGCGGTTCGAAGACCGCACGGCGTCCGGCAGTTCCGGCTGGATCGTCGCGTCGAACTCGTTCACGGCGTCCTCGTTGCCCGCTACGAGTAATGCGTAGCCCACGCGGCTGCCCTCGATGATCAGCCCGGACGCCGGGATGTCATCGATGTTCATGAGTAGCGACGGAGCCAGCGACGCGAAACCCATGCTCTGGTCCGGCCGGTAGGTCAGCACGGCCGTAACCTCGAGCTCCAGGTTGCCCACCAGTAATCGGTCGCCAATGTCGGCGTTTACCCTGGCTAACAGGGCGCCGTCCGCCCAGACTTCGCCCTGTGCCGGCGTATGTTCCACGGTGATCTGCTCGCCGAACAGCTGCTCCGCGATGCGCACGTTGCCGCGCAGCGGATAGGTGTCGCTGACGGCCTTGATCGTCGCAAGCGCGCTCAGGTCGCCAGCGAATACCACGCTGGGGAAGGTGGTGGTCTCTGCCGTCTGCAGGCCGTACCCCTGCGCCATCTCGCTCCAGCTCGCCGGTATCGGTTCCTGCGAACGCAAACGCAGGTCAGCGGCAAGAACCTCGTTGGCCTGTCGGGCAACGGCCTTGCCGATGCGGTCGGTCAGGAAGCCAACGGCGGTCAGCGCCGCAACCGCCAGGGCAACGGCGGCCAGCAGGACGAGCACCTCGCCGGAGCGAAGCTCGCGGCCGAAACTGCGCAAGGCGAAACGCAGCGACTTCATGCGGCGGACTTCGTGTCGCTGACGAGCTTGCCGCCGTCGAGGCTGATGACCCGGTCGCAGCGTTCGGCGAGCGAGAGATCATGAGTGACCAGGACGAGCGTCGTCGAGCTGCTGCGATTCAGGTCGAACATCAGCTCCATGATGTTGGCCCCGGTGCGGCTGTCGAGGTTGCCCGTCGGTTCGTCGGCAAACAGCACTGCCGGCTCGGTGGCAAACGCCCTTGCGATCGCCACGCGCTGCTTCTCACCCCCGGATAGCTGCGCCGGGTAATGGCTCCAGCGATCGCTCAGACCGACCTTGTTGATGATGTCGCCGGACGCCTTGCGGGCATCCTCGCCGCCGGCCAGCTCCAGGGGCAGCATCACGTTTTCGAGCGCGTTCAGCGACGGCACCAGGTGGAACGACTGGAAGACAAAGCCCACGTGTTCGGCGCGCACGATGGCGCGGCCGTCCTCGTCCAGGCTGGACAGGTTGGCGCCGTTGAGCACGACGTGGCCGCAGGTCGGCAGGTCCAGGCCCGCCAGCAGCGCCAAGAGCGTGGACTTGCCGGCGCCGGACGGCCCCACAATCGCGACGCTTTCGCCGGCCCGGACTTCGAAACTGACGTCGTCGAGAATGGTCAGAGTACCCTCGGGACTGCTAACCTCTTTGCTGATGCCGTGTACTGCCAGAACGGCGGCACTGGCCGTCGATTGATTTTCCATGCGTAGACTTTTTGCCTTTTTGATCCTGTTCCTGGCCGCCACCGCGGATAGTGCGGAACCGCCGACTGTACTCGTTTTCGGCGACAGCCTCAGCGCCGGATACGGAATAGATGTTGACCAATCCTGGACGTCATTGTTGCAGTCGCGGCTGCAGGAGCAAGGGTACGAACATCGCGTCGTCAACGCCAGCATCAGCGGTGAAACGACCGAGGGCGGCGCCACCCGCATCGGCAGCGCTATCGAGACCTTCAGCCCGGCGCTGGTGATCCTGGCGCTGGGCGGCAACGACGGGCTGCGCGGCTTTCCGCCGAGTCGCACGAAAGAGAACCTCGAGACCATCGTCACCGCCAGCAAGGCGTCCGGCGCGGCCGTGGTATTGCTCGGCATCACCATCCCGCGAAACTACGGCCAGCGTTACATAGAACAGTTCGAAGCCGCGTTTCGCGAGGTAGCCACACAGTACGAAACCCCGTGGATCGAGTTTTTCATGGAGGGCGTCGCTCTCAACGAGGAGCTGATGCAGGACGACGGCATTCACCCGAATGCTGCAGCACAGCCGCTTCTGCTGGATAATGCATGGCCCGTGATCGTCGAAGCGTTAGCAAAGTAGAGGCAGTACCTTGGAAAAGATCTGGCTAAAGTCCTACCCGGAGAGCGTCCCGAGCGAACTACCGGAGCCTCCGTTCCGCAGCGTGCGCGAGATTTTCGAGCACTCGTTCGACGCCTGGCCCGAGCGCCCCGCGTACACCAACATGGGGACAACTCTCTCCTATCGCGAGGTCGACGAGCTATCGATGCAGCTCGCCTGTCACTTGCAGCAGGACCTCGGGCTGACGCGCGGCGAACGCGTCGCGATCATGTTGCCCAACGTGTTGCAGTACCCCGTGACCCTGGCCGCCATCTTTCGGGCGGGGCTGGTTGCCGTAAACGTCAATCCGCTGTACACGGCGCGCGAGCTCGAGCACCAGCTCAAAGATTCAGGCGCCCGCTGCATTGTGATTCTCGAGAACTTCGCCCACACGCTCGAGGCCGTCATCGACAAGACGCCCGTGGACCACATCATCACGACGGGCGTCGGCGACCTGCTGAATTTCCCGCGCGGCCTTGTAACGAATATCGTACTGCGCTACGTCAAACGCGCCGTGCCGGCCTACTCGCTGCCCGGCGCCGAGACGTTTCGCGCGGCGCTGCGATCCGGCAAGAACAAGGGGCTCCAGCATGTCGAGCTGGGCTATGCCGACATCGCGTTCCTGCAGTACACCGGAGGCACGACGGGCGTCTCCAAGGGCGCGATGCTGAGTCACCGCAACCTCGTACGCAACGTGCAGCAGATCATGCTGTGGCAGGACGGTGTCTACGATGGCCTGCCGTGGATCATCGCGATTACGGCGCTGCCGCTGTACCACATCTTCGCCCTGCAAGGTAATTGCCTGACGATCTGCGCCATGGGCGGCGAGAACATCCTGATTACCAACCCCAGGGACTCGAAGGGCTTTGTCGCCGAACTCGGCAAGCACAAGTTCAGCCTGATCACGGGCGTCAACACGCTGTTCGCTGCGCTCCTGAACACACCGGGCTTCAAGGATCTCGATTTCAGCGGCCTGCGCGCCTGCGTCGGCGGCGGCATGGCGGTGCAGCCGGCAATCGCCGAGGAGTGGGAGAAGGTCACGGGCAAGCCTATCCTGCAGGGCTACGGGCTGACGGAGACGTCACCGATCGCCACGGCTAACGCGTTCAAGAGCGGCTTCAACGGCTCCATCGGCCTGCCCGTGCCGGGCACGGACATCATGATCGCTGATGACGACGGCAACCCGCTGCCAATCGGCGAGATTGGCGAGATCTGCGTCAAGGGACCGCAGGTCATGGAAGGGTACTGGCAGCGTCCGCAGGAGACCGCCGACGTCATGCTGCCGGGCGGCTGGCTCAAGACCGGCGACGTGGGCCGCATGGACGAGAACGGCTTTACCCACATCGAGGATCGCAAGAAAGACATGATCCTGGTGTCCGGCTTCAATGTTTACCCGAACGAGATCGAGAATGTCGTCGTCGAGATGGACGGCGTCCTCGAGGCCGCCGCGATCGGCATGCCGGACGAAAAGTCGGGCGAGGTCGTGAAGCTGTTCGTCGTGCGCACCGATCCCGGCGTGACCGAGCAGGATGTGATCGATCACTGCCGCGAGAATCTGACCAACTACAAGCGGCCCAGGGAAGTCGAATTTCGCGACGAATTGCCGAAGACCAACGTCGGCAAGATCCTGCGTCGCGCCCTCAGAGACGAGTAGCTCCTCGTCAGTGCGAGCAGCCCAGCGACGAAGCAATCCATGAAGAAAATACTGATCGGCCTTGGACTGTTTGTCCTCGGCATCGCCGTCGGCATGGCGGCCACCTCGCCACTCGACCCGCTACGTGCGGCCCCGCATATCTACGAGCTGGCGTTCGAGAACGAGCAGGTGCGCGTGCTGAAGCGCACCTTACGCAATGGCGAAACCTCGCCGCTGGTGTCCCAGCCCGATCGCGTCGTTGTTTACCTCAACCCGTGCGCCTGGATGGTCGAAGACGACAGCGGCAAGCGCATGGAGTCGTTCAGGTTCGGCGAACCCGCCTGGCAACCGGCCAATACGCACGGCGGCGACACGGCCAACGTGATCGAGGAGTGTCACATCGTCGAGGTTGAGCTGAAGTAGACACTCAGTCGTGGTACTGCGGGCTCAGCTCGTGCACCGCGTCGACCAGCGCCGCAACGTGATCAGGATCGATATCGGGTGTAACCCCGTGACCGAGGTTGAAGACGTGGCCCGGGCCCTTGCCGTAGCTTGCCAGCGTATCGGCCACGCCCTGGCGAATCGTTTCAGGTGACTCACGCAGCGTCGCCGGGTTGAGATTGCCCTGCAGGGCCACCTTGTCTTCCGTGTACTTGCGCGCGTCGGCGAGGCTCGTCGTCCAGTCCACGCCCAGGGCATCGCAGCCCGTCCCCACCATGTCCGTGAGTAGCGGTCCGGCTCCCTTGGTGAACAGGATCACGGGTACGCGGCGCCCTTCACTTTCTCGCGTGAGGTTGTCGACGATGCGCTGCATCGGGTCGAGCGAAAACCGCAGGTAGTCGTCGCGTTCGAGCGCGGAACCCCAGGTATCGAAGATCATCAGCGCCTGCGCACCCGCCGCGACCTGCGCATTCAGGTATTCGGTCGTCGTCTGTACGACGATGTCCAGCATTGCATCGAGCGCCGCCGGGTCTTCCTTTGCCAGGCCCTTGATGGTCGGAAACTCGCGGCTCGATCCCCCTTCGACCATGTAGGTGCCGACGGTCCATGGGCTGCCCGCGAAACCGATCAGCGGCACGGCGCCGTCGAGCTCCCGGCGGATCGTGCTTACGGCCTCGAAGACGTAACCCAGTGAGTCCGCGACATCGGGTACCGCGAGCTTGCGGATCGCGGCGGCACTCTGCACCGGTCGTTCGAACTTGGGGCCCTCGCCCGTCACGAAATACAGCCCGAGGCCGAGCGCGTCCGGCACCGTCAGGATATCGGAGAACAGGATCGCGGCATCGAGCTTGTAGCGCCGCAGCGGCTGCATCGTAACTTCACAGGCCAGTTCCGCGTTGCGGCACAGGCTCATGAAGTCGCCGGCCTGCGCGCGTGTTGCCCGGTACTCGGGCAGGTAGCGGCCGGCCTGGCGCATGATCCACAGCGGCGTGCGCTCGGTCGGCTCGCGCAACAGGGCGCGCAGTAACAAGTCGTTTTTGAGTTCCTTCATCAGGCGACCGCCTTTTCGATGGTTGCTTGCATGGCCTCGGCGGCCTCGCGTGGACTATCGGCGTCGCGAATCGGACGCCCGACCACGATGTAATCAGCGCCATTCCCAAACGCGGTGTCCACCGTGACGACGCGTTTCTGGTCACCGGCCGGCTTGTTGTCGACCGGACGGATTCCCGGCGTGACGACCAGGAGCTTGTCGTCAACGTTGTCACGCAGTCGCGGCACCTCGAGTCCTGATGAAATGACGCCGTCGCAACCCGCCTCCAGCGCGCGGCGCGCCCGCGACAGCACCAGGTCTCCTACGTCGCAGTCGAAGCCGAGGTCGTCGAGATCGCCACGGTCGAGGCTCGTCAGCACGGTCACGCCGAGGACTTTCAGCGTGTCGCCCTTGTTCTCGGCGGCAGCTTCCATGATCGACTGGTTACCGTGCACGGTAACGAACGTGGCGCCGCGGTCCTTGAGCTGGCGAACAGCGGACGCAACGGTTGCCGGAATATCGAAGAACTTCAGGTCGCAGAAGACCTTCTTGTCTCGCTCGAGCATCCAGTCGAGCAGCTCGAAGTAACCGCCGCTCATCATGAGCTCGAGCCCGATCTTGTAGAAGGTCACGGCGTCGCCGAGTTCGTCGGCCAGGCCACGCGCCTGGTCGCAATCGGGGACGTCCATCGCAAATATGAGCCTGTCCCTTGGTGAAATGTCCTTGTGCTGCACTCGCAATCCTCTCTGTCTCTAACGCCGGCGCGGGCGCATTCTATCAGAGCAGCCCTAGCTGAGGAGGCGTTCGTGTTCGGCGATCGCGTAACGGTCGGTCATCCCGGCGACATAGTCGGCGACGACGCGCGCCTGCCCGGCCCGGTCCTTGCCCTCGGCGCGCCGTGCAAATTCCGGCGGCAGCCGGCTGACGTCGGTCGAGTAAAGGTCGAAAAGCTCGCGCACGATGCGCTGCGCCCGCCGCGTCATCGCCAGCTTCTGCTCATGCGAGTAGAGATGCTTCTGCAGGAAACGCTTGAGCGACAGGTGCTGTTGGTAGACCTCGTCCGAAAACGCGACCAGGACTTTGCCGGCCTTGCGCACATCGTCGATCGATTGCGGCGCCGCCGCGTCGATGTTCGCGCGCGTGTTCTCGATCAGGTCCGTTACGACCGTGCCGATCATGCGCCGTATGGTCTCGTAGATCAGGCGCCGGTCCTCGAGGCCCGGATGAAGGCGCTGCACCTCCTCGTACCCGGCCGAGAACAGCGGCTGGTCCTGCAGCTGCCCCAGCGTCAGCAGGCCGGCCCGCAGGCCATCGTCCACGTCATGATTGTTGTAGGCGATAGCGTCGGCGATGTTCGCGATCTGCGCCTCGAGGCCCGGCTGTTCGCGGTCGAGAAAGCGGCGGCCGACATCGCCGAGCTGGCGCGCGTTGGCCTTCGAGCAGTGCTTGAGAATGCCCTCACGCGTCTCGAACATCAGGTTGAGGCCGGGAAAATCGGCGTACTTCGCCTCCAGCTCGTCGACCACCCGCAGCGACTGCAGGTTGTGTTCAAAGCCGCCGAACTCACGCATGCAGTCGTTGAGCTCATCCTGCCCGGCGTGTCCGAACGGCGTGTGGCCGAGGTCGTGCGCGAGGCATATTGCTTCGGTTAGCGCCTCGTTAAGCGCCAGCGCCGTCGCGACCGAGCGGCCGATCTGCGAGACCTCCAGCGAATGCGTCAGCCGCGTGCGGTACAGGTCTCCCTCGTGATTGACGAAAACCTGGGTCTTGTAGATAAGGCGTCGGAACGCGGTCGAGTGGATGATCCGGTCGCGGTCACGCTGGTACTCGCCACGGTATTGCGCCCCGGGCTCTGCGTAGCGCCTGCCCCGACTTTGCGCCTCACTGGCGGCATACGGAGCCAGTTCGCTCATCCGTCCGCCGCTTCCAGCACTGCATCGAGGACTGATCGATCATAGTCGCTCGTAACGGTGGCATGACCGAGCTTATCGAGGACGACGAATCGCAGCTGCTTGTCGAGCACCTTCTTGTCCATGCCCATAGCGTCCAGCATCGCCTGCGACCCGACCGCGGGGGGAGCAACCGGCAGGTTGGCGGCCTTCAGCAATGCCTGCAGCCGATCGATATCGGCCTGGTCGATCCCGCTCAGCCCGGCTGCCATGACCATACCTGCCGCAACGGCCTCGCCGTGCAGCCACTCGCCGTAGCCCTGGCAATGTTCAATCGCATGACCGAAAGTATGGCCGAAATTCAGTATCGCCCGACGGCCAGCCTCGCGCTCGTCTTCGGACACCACTTCGGCCTTGATCTCGCAGGATCGCTGAACCGCATGGGCCAGGGCCTCCGGGTCGCGCGCGACCAGCGCGCCGATGTTGTCCTCGAGCCATTCGAAAAATTCGGCATCGGCGATCGCGCCCGCCTTGATGACTTCTGCCAGGCCAGCGCTGAGCTCGCGATCGGGAAGGGTGTCCAGGGTCCTGGTGTCGATCAGCACCACGCGCGGCTGGTGGAAGGCCCCGATCAGGTTCTTGCCCAGGGCGTGGTTGACGCCGGTCTTGCCGCCGACCGACGAGTCGACCTGGGCGAGCAGGGTAGTCGGCACCTGGATAAACGCAACGCCGCGCATGTAACAGGCCGCGGCGAATCCGGTAATGTCGCCGATGACGCCGCCGCCGAGCGCGACGAGCGTCGTGTCACGGTTGGCGCCGCTGCTGACGAGCTTGTCGAGGACGCCGGACATGGTTTCCAGCGTCTTGAATGCCTCGCCATCCGGCAGCGTGAGGGTCTCGATGGACTTGCCAAAGAGGTTCGCTTCCAGCGTATCGAGGTAGAGCGGCGCGATCGTGTCGTTGGTCACGACCAGGCAATCGCCGCCAGCAAGGTAGGCGCCCAGGTCGAAGTCGCCGCCCAGCAGCCCGCTCCCAATAACAATCGGATAGCTACGCTCGCCCAACTCAACGGTGATAGTCCGTGGCTCGCTCATGGACGGTAGGTTACATCAGCGCGGCTGCGGGCGGGATGTTTCTCGACCGAAGTAAAGCGGACCGCAGGGAGCCATGAGGGAGAGGAATATCCCGCCCGCGACCATGTTGATCAGAGCCTGTCGAGAATCTCGTTCGCCACGGCCTTCACCTTGCGCCCATCGGTATCAACCGTCAGGTCTGCAATCTCGCGGTAGAGTGGATCGCGGTGCTCCATGAGGTCGCTGAGGATCTGCCGGCGATCGCCATTCTCGAGCAGCGGTCTTTCGCGGCCGCGGTTGGTCCGGGAGAGCTGCTGTTCGACGGAGGTATAGAGATAGATCACGAAGCCGCGCGCACCCAGGTGGCTGCGATTGTCGGGGTTGATGACGGCGCCACCGCCAGTGGCGAGCACGATCCCTTCCTTGCGCGTCAGCTCGTCGATGACACGGGCCTCGCGTTTGCGAAAGCCCTCCTCGCCTTCCTTCTCGAAGATGAAAGGGATATCCACTCCGGTACGCGCCTCGATCTCGTCGTCGGTATCCATGAAGTCGAGGTGCAACAGCCGTCCGAGCTGCCGGCCGACGGCAGATTTGCCCGCGCCCATCGGGCCAACCAGGAATACGTTTTGAGGTCGTTTCATCCTAATAAGAAAGCCAACCCGAAGGTTGGCTTTCCGTGTTCCTTAGTTCAGCGAAGGCCTAGTAGATGCTCGAGCCTTCTTCCAGGATCCTTGGCGTCACGAAGATGAGCAGCTCAGCCTTGTTGTTGATGCGCTGCGTGCTCTTGAACAGCCGGCCCACGACCGGGATGTCACCGAGGAACGGAACCTTCGTGATCGTCTCGCGACGTTCAGTCTCGTAGATACCGCCGAGCACGACCGTCTGGCCGTCCGCGACGAGAACCTGTGTCGCGACCTGGCGAGTGTCGATACTCGGTACCGTGCCTCCGAGCCCGCCCGTCGAGATAATCTCACCGACGCTATCCTTATGCACCGACAGGTCCATAATGATGTTGTTGTCGGGCGTAATCTGCGGCGTCACCGTCAGGCTGAGCACAGCCTTCTTGAACTGGATCGTGGTTGCGCCGGACGATGCCGACTGCTGGTAGGGAATCTCGACACCCTGCTCGATCCGCGCCTCTTTCTGGTTCGCCGTGATAACGCGCGGCGTCGATACGATCTCGCCCGCACCCTCGGCTTCGAGGGCCGACAGTTCGAGGTCGACGAGGAAGTCGCTTTCGAGGACCGCCAGCGCGATTCGGCCCGCCGCATCGGAGATCGGCACGTTGACGTTGTAACGGTCACCGAGCAGCGGCACCTGCACCGGGAAAATCGTGCCGTTGGCCGGGTCACCAAGGTTGGCGATAGCCGAGTTGACCATCGTGTCGGAACCGGTACCGGTACCCGTCAGGAACTGGCCACCGTCACCATCGCTGTTCTCGTTGATGGCCGTTACACCCCAGCGGATGCCGATGTCGCGGCTGAAGTCGTCGTTGACGATCACGATGCGCGACTCGATCAGCACCTGCTTGATGGGTACGTCGAGCGTTGTCACCATGCGGCGAATATTCTGCAGGCGCTCGGCAGTGTCCTGCACGAGCAGCGTGTTCGTGCGGGCGTCGACGGCGATGCTGCCGCGATCGGACAGCAATGTGTTGCCGCCGGCAGACTCGCCGCTGATCAGCGCTGCCAGGTTGGCCGCCTTGGCGTAGTTGACCTGCAGGAACTCGGAGTACAAAGGCTCGAGTTCGCTGATAGCCTGCTTGGCCTCGAGGTCAGCCGTCTCACGGGCCGCGATCTCTTCGGCCGGGGCCACGATGATCACGTTGCCGTTCTGGCGCATGTCGAGACCCTTGGTGGTCATGACGATGTCGAGCGCCTGATCCCACGGCACGTTGCGCAGGCGCAGCGTGACGTTGCCCTGCACGGTATCGGAGACAACGATGTTACGGCCGGACGTTTCAGCCAGAAGCTGCAGTACGGCGCGCGTTTCGATGTCCTGGAAGTTCAGCGTCAGGCGCTGGCCTTCGTATTCCTTGGTTTCGGAGAACAGCGTCGAACCTTCGTCGGCCTGCGCTGCGGCCGGGTTGATTTCGATCGTAAACTCGTTGTCGGACTGGTAGGCAAGCTGCTCATACTTGCCGTCCGCCGAGATCACGATGCGGGTATCGAGGTTCGTACGCAGTGAGTCTACCGTGGTGACCGGCGTCGCGAAGTCCATAACGTCCAGGCGGCGCATCAGCTCCGACGGCAGGTCCGTGTCTTTGAAGACCGCGACAACACGACCGCCTTCCTGGCGAATGTCGACCGGCGTCGACGGGTCGGTCAGGCTGACGACGACACGACCACCACCGTCGCGCGTGCGACGGAAGTCAACGTTCGTAATCGCACGGCCGCTGACGGCTGCAGAAGACGCGGTGGGCGCGACCGAGCTGGCGAACTGGGTGGTTCCAGCATCGTAGGCCTCTCCATCTCCGAGCGTAACCGTCACCGTGTTACCGCTTGCGCGGGTTTCGTAGGCGACCATGGCATCGAGATTCAGCACGACGCGCGTGCGGCCGTTGGCCTCCGCCGTCAGCACCGTATCCAGCGGCCCGAGGTTGACATCACGACGGCGCGACGTCAGCCCGAGCGTGGTGTCGGGCAGGTCGAGCGCGATACGCGCCGGGTCATCGATCGTGAACGCCAGAGGCTCCGGTGCCGTGCCGCTCATGATCAACTTCAGCTCCACGCGCTGACCGGGCAGACTCTGAACCTGAATGTCCTGCAACCGGTTGCCGTCCTGGGCGTTTGCGGCGGATCCCGCAAACAACAGGAGCGTTACCTGTGCTACTGCGGCCAGTTTCAGCAACATGCTGTTTGCGGCCGACCGTGTATTTTTGAGCATCATTCCAATTACTCCCAGTTCCATTCAGGCTCAGTCAGACAGACTGATTGCGGCGTCCCGTTCTATGTAACCGCCAATCCCGTCAGAGATGATTTCAACAAGTTCGATTTCAGATTCGCTTATGTTCGAGATTCGTCCATCGTTTTGACCCAGGTAATTGCCGGGCACGACGCGGTGAATCAGGCCGTCGTTTGTTTGCACCAGGCCGAACATCGTTTCGCCGATATACAGCGTCCCCACCATGGCGAGCGTGTCGAGCGGGAAGCCTTCGAGAAACTCGGGGCTCCTGTCCGGGTCGGGACCGATGCCGCCGGTCCCGCCGGAAGCGGCCACCTGCGGCGTGTCGGGTATGAACGGCGAACGCACACCCTGCGCGTCGGCGACGTAGGTAAATACCTCGTACGGCTCAATCTCGGGCAGCGGCTCGATGCGACCACCCGGGCGTGACTTGACCTCGTTGATGTACTGGTCGAGATCATCCATGTCACCGCCACAGGCAGTGAGCCCGATCATTGCGACCCCGAGGATCAGCGTGTTACGGATATGCAAAGCGGCACCCATCACTCTGCCTCCTCATCCAGGTAACGATATGTCTTCGCGGTAACTTCAAGACTCAGTCTGTCGTAAGCGTCCGCGCCTTCCGGTGTGATGTTGATGTCGTGCAGCGTCACAATACGCGGCAGCGAGGCGACACCACTGACGAAGTTCGCGATTTCGTGATAGCCGCCTGACAAGCGAATTCGAATCGGCTTCTCCGCGTAAAAGTCGCGTGGAATCTCGGGCTGCGGCTGGAACAGCTTTTCCTGCAGGCCCGAAGCCAGGCCGGTCTGCGAGATGTCGACGATCAGGCTCGGAATCTCCGTTTCGCCGGGCAGCTGGCGCAGCATCGTGCCGAACGACTGCTCGATCTGCGACAACTGCGCTTTGTACGCATCGTAGTTGGCGGCCTTGCGCTGCTTGTTTTCGAAGGTGACGCGCAAGGTCTGCTCGTCTTCCTGGGCACGCTGCAGCGAGGGCAGTTTGTCCTTGATGATCGTGAACCAGATTCCGCCGGCCGCGACAGCGAGGAAGCAGATCAGGATGACGGCGGCGCGGAAAACCAGCGGCCATCGTCCGACATCATTGACGTCTAGATTTTTGAGTTCGTCGACGAGGTTCATGGCAGCATCTCCTCATCCTGGCTACCCGGAGATTCCTGCTTCAGGTAGACAACGAATTCGGCTTGCCGGGAGTTACCCGATTGTGTGGTTTCGACACGCTCCACCTCGGGACCGCCCATCCATTCGGAAGCGTCGATCTGACGCATCAGCGCCGATACGCGAGTACTCGACTGCGCGACGCCGCGAACTTCGACGCGGCTACCAGTCTGCTTCATGCCGTTGAGATAAACGCCTTCCGGCATTTGCCGCGCCACCTCGTCGAACAGGTGCACGATCTCGGGGCGGCTTTTCTGCAGCTCCTCGATGATCTCCATGCGGGCAAGCAGGCGCTCTTTCTGCCGCTCGAGCCCGTCGATTTCAGTGATGCTCTTCTGCAGTTCCGCAATCTCGTTCTCGAGGCGCTGATTACGCGACTCCTGCGTCGAGATCATCTGGTTAAAGGCGAACATGGTCAGCAATATCACGGCGACCGCGGCTACGACGCCGCCGCCCAGCGCGACACCGAAATCTCGCTGTCGCTTCTTGCGCTCTTCCTCGCGCCATGGGAGCAGATTAATACGTGGCATTAGTCAAAACTCCTCAGTGCAAGGCCGCACGCGGTGAGAAGTGCCGTTGCATCTTTGTGCACCCCTTGCGATTTGGCTTTGGATGAAATCTTCATCTGGCCCAGCGGGTCGCCGACCTCGGTCGGGATGCCGACGCGGCTCGAGATGACATCGGCGATACCCGGTATGTTGGCGCAGCCACCGCAGACCAGGATCATGTCCGGCTGCTCGCGGCCGCCACCCGATGCCAGGTAGAACTGCAGCGAACGGCTGACCTGTTGCGTCATGTCATCAATGAACGGTTCGAGCACCTCCGGCTGGTAGTTGCTCGGCAGGCCGCCCTGCTTTTTGGCCCGGCCGGCATCTTCCATCGACAGGCCGTACGTGCGCATGATTTCCTCGGTGAGCTGCTGCCCGCCGAAGTTGAAGTCACGCGTGTAAATAACCTTGAGGTCCTGCAGGACCGAGAACGTCGTAGAGCTGGCGCCGATGTCGACCACGGCAACCGACTGCCCCATGCCGCCATCGGGAATCTGGTGACTCAGCAACTGGCAGGCGTTTTCGAGGGCGAAGGCTTCGACATCGACGATCTGGGTAGCCAGGCCGGCCGCGTTGACCGCCGACTGGCGCTGCTCGACATTGTCGGTACGCGTCGCGACGAGCAGGACGTCCATGAGCTCCGGGTCCTTGTCATTCGGACCGACGATCTCGTAGTCGAAGCTGACCTCTTCCATCGGGAACGGAATGTACTGGTCAGCCTGGATCTCTACCTGGCCTTCGAGGTCTCGCTCGGAGAGGCTCGACGGCATCTGGATGACTTTGGTAATGGCCGCGTCGCCGCTGATCGCGACGGCGACGTCGGTCGCTTTCGCGCCAGCGCGTTTCACGGCTCGACGAATGGCTTCACCGACGGCCTTGGCATCGACAATCGCCTTTTCACTGACCGAACTCGGTGGCGTGGGCTCCGCAGAGTAGGACTCGACCCGATAGCGCTTTCCGCTTTGCGAAAGCTCAATCAGCTTGACCGACGACGTCGTTATGTCGAGGCCCAGGAGCGGCTGAGATTTTTTGCCGAATAACACGTATTTTTCCTTTCAAGTCGGTAAGTTGCGAGCCAAATATAACGCCGGCCTCAGCAATTCGATTTAACTATATATCAACAAAATGTTAAATAAAACGTGACTTTGTTCACGATCCAGCGATACGCATCATATGCTTCTGGGCAGGTCGATTCCGTGAACTGGTCGGTACCCGGAGGCGATGACCGAAGCACGCCCGTTTCAAGGCCATATTGCGGGTGCGGCACACCTTGCTATCATCTGCCGCAGTAAGCTTGGGTTCACGAGGCATTTGCCTTCGAAATGCCACATTTTCTGCAGCCGACGGACATTTGCGCACCGTCTCATTACATATAGGTCCGGTACTGTCGCGACAGCGGCAAAACCCTTTCTATAGCCCGTAACAACGTCAGCGACTATGCAAAGCCGAGCAAAAACCCACAAGAACGGCCGTCACAAATCGAGGAAACGGCCTTTTCGCTGGCTGATCCTCGTTCTCGGCCTCGGCGTCAGCGGCCTCATCGCCGCCGTGGCGGGCGTGATCGGCGCGTATTTCTACGTAGCGCCGTCGCTGCCGGCCGCCGAAACGATTCGCGACATCCCGCTGCAGATTCCGTTGCGGGTATTCAGTCGCGACGGCCACCTCGTTGCGGAGTTCGGCGAGCGTCGCCGCATTCTCGTCACTTATGACGAGGTGCCCGAGCATGTCGTCAACGCGTTCATCGCTGCCGAGGACAAACGCTTCTGGGAACACCCGGGTATCGACTACCGCGGCCTGCTCAGGGCGCTCATGCAGCTCGTAACGACCGGGGAAGTCGAGGCCGGCGGCAGCACGCTCACGCAGCAGCTCGCGCGCAGCTATTTCCTGTCGCTCGATCGCACTATTGAACGCAAGTTCAAGGAAGGCGCGCTCGCGGTGCGTATCGAGAACGAGTTCACGAAGGAACAGATCATGGCGCTGTTCCTCAACAAGATGTTCTTCGGGCAACGCGCCTATGGCGTGTCCGCCGCCGCACAGGTCTATTTCAACAAGCCGCTCGCAGACCTGAACCTGGCCGAGGCCGCCACGCTGGCCGGCGTTCTGCCCGCGCCGTCGCGGTATAACCCGGTCCGTGACGTCGACGAGGCCGCCAAGCGCCGTAGCTACGTGCTCGGCCGCATGCTCGACATTGGCTATATCGACCGCGCCCAGTATGACGAAGCCATGGCGATCCCTCTCGAGTCCCGGCTTTACGGCACGGCCGTGGAGCTGGAGGCGCCGTACGTCGCCGAAATGGTCCGGCGCGAGATGCTGAAGCGCTTCGGCGAGTCGTATTCCACTGACGGTTACCAGGTCGTAACCACGCTGGACTCGCGGCTGCAGCAGGCTGCCAATTACGCGGTGCGCAACGGCTTGCTCGAGTTCACGCGCCGCCGCGGCTACCGCGGACCGCTCACCCGCTTCGAGCTCTCACCGGAAATCCTCGCAACACCGTTCGCCGAGTGGCCGCTCGAACTGCGCCAGTCGCTGGAGCAGTATGCGCCCGGCGGACTCACCGTTGCGATGGTCGTCCGCACTTCGGAATCCGATAACAGCGCTGTCGCAGTAACGAGGAACGGCGCCGAACTCACCATACCGTGGGCGGGCTCGTCGTGGGCCAAGCCGTTCGTGGACCTGGAGACCACCGGGCCGGAACCCGAGACCGTAGCGGACGTGCTGGCGCCCGGCGACGTGATCCTGGTCATGCCGACCGCCGCGGGCACCTGGGCGCTCGCGCAGGTGCCACAGGCGCAGAGCGCGCTGGTGACGCTGGACCCTGCCGACGGGTCGATCAGCAGTCTCGTCGGGGGGTTCGACTTCACGACGAGCAAGTACAACCGCGCAACGCAGGCATTCCGACAGCCCGGGTCGGCCTTCAAGCCGTTCATCTACTCGGCGGCGCTCGAACACGGGAACACCGTCGCCACGGTTATTCTCGACGCGCCGATCGTGATCAGCTCATCCGAGCTCGAGGCAGTATGGCGGCCGATCAATTACAGCGGCCGCTTCTATGGCCCGACGCGCCTGCGCGACGCGCTCGTCCGTTCGATGAATCTCGTGTCGGTGCGGTTGCTGTTGTTCGAGACGGGCTTCGGTAACGCCATCAACCACATTGCGAAATTCGGTTTCGGTGATGCGGCACTGATTCGCAACGGTTCGCTGGCGCTTGGCGGCGGCAATGCGTCGCCGCTGGACATGGCGCAAGGGTATGCGGTATTCGCCAATGGCGGCCACGGCGTGCAGCCGCACGTGATCGACGCAATATACGGACCCGACGGCGAGACGCTGTATCGCGCCGAGCCGCTGGTCGTGTGCGCGGCCTGCGAAGCCGAACCTGATCCTTACCGCATCATCGAGTACGACGAGGACGGCAACCCCATCGATGAGTTCCCACTTGAACAAATGGCCGACGTGGCGCTGGAATTCCAGCCCGACGCGTCACTGTCACCGGAACTGTTCGAGGACGTCAAAATGGCGCCGCGCGCCATCACGGCGCAAAACGCCTTCCTGATCCAGGATCTCATGCGCGACGTAATCCGCCGCGGCACCGGGCGCCGCGCCCTGGCCCTGGGCCGCCGTGACCTTTCGGGCAAGACCGGCACCTCCAACGACCAGCGCGACGCCTGGTTTGGCGGCTTCAACAGCGACATCGCGACAGTCGTCTGGGTCGGTTACGACGACAGCCTGCCGCTCGGGCCCGGCGAGGAGGGCTCGCGAACCGCTTTGCCGATCTGGATCGAGTACATGCGCCTCGCGCTCAGGGGCGTCCCCGAGAACCAGATGCCGATGCCCGAGGGCATCGTGTCCGTGCGTATCGACCCGGCGACCGGCTGCCCGGCGCGGGCGGGTCAACGCAATACGATCTTCGAGTACTTCCGCGAGGGGCATGTGCCCGTTTGCGAGGACATCGAGGAGTTACCCGACCTCTTTAATGATGCCAGCGGCACCGACCCGGAGCCGGCAGAAGAGGAAGAGGAAGGTCCCGAGGACCTGTTCTGACGCAGATGCCTGGTAAACGCAACGGTGGTAACGGCGAGCGGGTACGACAGACCGTGGCGCAGGAAGCGGCGCGGCTGATCGTGGAGCACGGCATCCGTGACTTTCGCGTGGCGAAAACCAAGGCGGCCGAGCGGCTCGGCATAAGCGGCCGCGGCGCGCTGCCCGGCAACGGCGAGATCGAGCTCGCCGTCAGCAACCACCTGTCACTGTTCGGCGGCGACTCGCACGCCAGTCACCTGGGGCTGTTGCGCGAAGCGGCGCTCACGGCGATGGACATGCTGGCGGCGTTCTCTCCGCGGCTCGTCGGCCCGGTGCTGCAGGGCACGGCCGATCACAACTCGGCCGTTAACCTGCACGTCTTCGCTGACAGCCCCGAGGCGATCGCTTTCGAACTGCACGCACTGGGTTTCGATTGCCGTCCTTATGAACGCCGCCTCAAGACCAGCCGCGGCAAGGGCGCGCGACCAGAGTCCTTTGCCGGCTACGAATTTCAGCTCGAGCACGCAGCAGTGCAGGCTACGATCTTCCCCATCGATGGCATTCGCCAGGCGCCGATATCGCCGGTTGACGGCAAACCGATGAAACGGGCGAACCGCAAGGCGGTCGAGGAGCTGTTGGAGCGCCCCATGGGCGCGACGCTATAAGCCTAGCGTTTGTCGATCGCCACGTAGTCGCGCTGCGCTGGACCTACGTAGAGCTGCCGCGGCCTGGCGATACGGACATGGGGGTCCGAGATCATCTCGCGCCAGTGCGCGGTCCAGCCGACGGAGCGACCGAGCGCGAACATGACCGTGAACATCGACGTTGGAATGCCGAGAGCCCGGTAAATGATGCCCGAGTAAAAGTCGACGTTCGGGTACAACTTCTTCTCAATAAAGTAGTCGTCCTTGAGCGCGATCTGCTCGAGCTCGAGCGCCAGCTCGAACAGCGGCGAGTCGTCGCGGCCGAGCTGCTTCAGCACCTTGTGACACATCTCGCGGATGATCGTCGCCCGCGGATCGAAGTTCTTGTAGACACGGTGACCGAAGCCCATCAGGCGGAAAGGATCATTCTTGTCCTTGGCCTTGTCGACGTATTTCTTGATGTTCTTTACGGTGCCGATTTCCTGGAGCATGTCGAGCACGGCTTCGTTGGCGCCGCCGTGCGCAGGGCCCCACAGCGCGGTAATGCCTGCGGCGATCGAGGTGTACGGGTTGGCGCCGGAGCTGGCCGCCATGCGCACCGTCGACGTCGAACAGTTCTGCTCGTGGTCCGCATGGAGGATGAACAACAGGTCAATGGCCTCGACCGCAACAGGGTCGATTTCATAAGGCTCGGCCGGCACCGCAAACATCATCTGCAGGAAGTTCTCGCAGTAATCGAGGTCATTGCGCGGATACATGAACGGCTGGCCGATGTTGAGCTTGTAGGCGGCCGCCGCGATCGTCGGCAACTTGGCCAGGATTCGGTGCGCGAAGATGTCACGATGCTTTGGATTGCTGGCATCCATTTCGTCGTGATAGTAGGCCGACATCGACCCGACCACGGCCGATAGCTGCGCCATCGGGTGGGCGTCGTAGCGAAAACCCTTGAAGAAGTTGAGCATGCCCTCGTTGAGCATGGTGTGGACGCGGATCGTGTTGTCGAATTCTTCGAGTTCCGCCGCTGTCGGCAAAGCGCCGTGCAGCAACAGGTACGCAACTTCGATGAAGGTCGAATGCTTGGCGAGCTGCTCGACCGGGTAGCCCCGGTACATGAGGACGCCGTCCTCCCCGTCGATATAGGTGATATCGGACTCGCAGCTCCCCGTTGAAACGAATCCCGGGTCGTAGGTGAAGACGCCTTGTTCTTTGTAGAGCTTGCCGACATCTATCACGGACGGCCCAACGGTCCCTTCTCGAATGGGTAGCGCTGTTTCCGTGCCGTCAGGGCTGATCAGGCGAAAGGCGTCCTTGGTCATGTTCTTCCTCGCATATTGGCCGCACGAGCATAGCAGGACACCACCAGTGACTGGCGGTGCGGGTCGTTTGACAGACTATCAGCCTCGCAAAATCGCGGGCAATTCGGGACTTCCCCTAGGAGGCTGATCCCTAGCTCATCCCGTACTTGCGGCGGAACTTGTCAACACGGCCGCCGGTATCGACGATCTTCTGCTTGCCGGTATAAAACGGATGGCACGAAGAGCAGACCTCGATAAGGAGGTCCTCGCCGAGCGTCGAACGCGTCGTGAACTCGTTACCACAACTGCAGGTCACCTTGATCTCGCTGTAGTTGGGATGGATGTCGGCTTTCATTGTCTTGCTCTCCGGAGCACGCGGACGTGCGAAAAGGGCGCGTAATATATAGTGAAGCGCCAATCGCCGCAAGCCCCCGCCGTTGCGCCATTGTTTATCCACAGAACCTGTGGATAACTCTGTGGAAGATTTTTGAACGAGTAACCTAAGGTGCGGATTTTCAAGAACCCTCGTTAATTTGACGATTTTGTGACCATTTTCAGAAAACAAGCAGAAACAATAAGTTACGAGCGTTTCGCGACACACAAAATGAATTGACGCGCGTCTTACACTGAAAATATAGGCATACGCGAGGTCTTGTGCATAAGCGCATAAGTCGTTGCGGGTCCGGCCCGCCCCTAATCGGGCAGGAATTCGGCCTGCAAATCGTTCAGAAAACGTCGCCCGAGCGCGGTCACCCGCCAGCTTTCCTGGCCGCTTTTGGCGACCAGCCCGTTCCCGAGCGGATTTTGCATGCGCTGTTCCAGCACCGCGGCAGACAGGCCGGTTCGTGCCGAGAATTCTGCCACGCTGACCTCGTCCCGCAGACGCACCGCGTTCAGCAGGTACTCGAACAGCCTGTCCGGTTCGCTGACCAGCCGCGGCTCCGCCGCCGCCTCACCGGAATGCAGCAACTCGACGTACAGTTTCGGGTGCGCCGGTTTTGCATAACGCCAGATGCCCGCGCTGTCGGTGATCTTGCCGTGCGCCCCCGCGCCTGCGGCGAGGTAGTCGCCGTAGGTCCAGTAGTTGAGGTTATGGCGGCAATGCCGGCCGGGTCGTGCATACGCCGAGACCTCGTATTGCTCGAAACCGCGGCTGGTCAGCACGGCCTGACCCTGCGACTGGATCTCCGCCACGGTGTCCTCATCCGGCAGGTCTTGCGGCGGCCGTGCGTGAAACACCGTGTTCGGTTCCAGCGTCAGGTGGTACCAGGACAGGTGCTCGGGCTCCAGGCCGGCGGCGTCCGCCAGGTCGCTCATCGCCCCCGCGACGGACTGCCCGGGCAGGCCATACATGATGTCGAGATTGAGGTTGTCGAAACCTGCGCGCCGCGCCGCATCGACTGACCGCCGGATGTCTTCCACACTGTGTATCCGGCCGAGCGCCTGCAGGGCCTCGGGCGAGAAACTCTGGGCGCCGAGCGACAGGCGATTGACGCCGGCCTCGCGATAACCGGCAGGGTCACCGGCTTCCACGGTGCCCGGGTTGGCCTCCATCGTGACCTCGATGTCAGGCGCCAGCGAGAATCGATCCGCGACGGTATCGAGTATCGCGCCGACCTGCGCCGCCGAGAACACGCTCGGCGTGCCGCCGCCGATGAAGACGCTCACGAGTTCCCGGCCGCTGGCGCGCTGCGCTTCTGCGGCCAGGTCGATCAGCAGGGCATCGACATAGCGATCGAGCGGCGCATCCGCGCCCATCGTCCAGGAATTGAAGTCGCAGTACGGGCACTTGCGGACGCACCACGGCAGGTGGATGTACAGCGACAGCGGCGGCGCCGCGGGCAGCGTCAGTCCCATTCGATATCGTGCAGCTTGCGGCTCAGTTCGGCCAGGGCCTTGCCGCGATGGCTGCGGGCGTTCTTCTCATCCGGGCTGAGTTCTGCCGAGCTCCTGTCCAGCTCGGGCACAAGGAACAGCGGGTCGTAACCGAACCCGCCGTCACCGCGCCGCTCCTGCAGGATGCGGCCGCGCCACTCGCCCTCACCGATCACCGGCTCGTCCATGCCCGGCGCGACAAAGCAAGCGACGCAGTGAAACGCGGCGCCGCGCTGCTCGTCCGGTACGCCTTTCAGCTCCGCCAGCAGACGATCGATGTTGCTCGCGTCGGTCGCGTCGGGTCCCGCGTAGCGGGCCGAGTAAACGCCGGGTCTGCCATCGAGCGCATCGACGCAGATTCCGGAGTCGTCCGCAATGGCCGGCAAGCCCGTCGCTTCGACCGCGTGCCGGGCCTTGATCAGGGCGTTCTCGACAAAGGTGGTGCCGGTCTCATCGGCGTCGCTCACTCCCAACGCGGACTGCGGCACCACGGTGATATCCATGTCCTCGAGGATACGTGCGATTTCGGCCAGCTTGCCGGCATTGCCGCTGGCAAGCACGACCTTGTCCGGCCGCGTCGGCATCAGGCCCGCAGGGCCTCGCTCTGGGCCGCGATAATCTCGTCGATGCCTTTTTTGGCCAGGTCGAGCATGGCGTCGAACTCGTCGCGCGTGAATGCGTGGCCCTCAGCGGTGCCCTGCACTTCGACAAAATTGCCCACCTCGTTCATGACGATATTCATGTCCGTTTCGGCTTCGGAGTCTTCAGCGTAGTCGAGATCGAGCACCGGGTTTCCGGCGTAGATGCCGACCGAGACCGCTGCCACGCGGCCATGCAGCGGGTTCTTGGGAATCGCGTTGCCCATGCGGCGCATGGCCAGGTCCAGCGCGACGTAGGCGCCGCTGATCGCCGCCGTGCGCGTGCCGCCGTCCGCCTGGATCACGTCGCAGTCCAGCGTGACCGTCCGCTCACCGAGCGCCGCCAGGTCGGTCACTGCTCGCAGGGAACGCCCGATCAGGCGCTGGATCTCCAGCGTGCGGCCACCCTGCTTGCCGCGCGCCGCCTCGCGCGCCATGCGGGTGTTGGTCGATCGCGGCAACATGCCGTACTCGGCCGTCACCCAGCCGCTGCCGCCACCGCGCAGCCAGGGCGGCACGCGGTTCTCGACGCTGGCCGTGCACAGCACGCGCGTATTGCCGAACTCGGCCAGCACGCTGCCCTCGGCATGGGTGGTGTAATCAGGGGTGAAACGCACGACCCTCATCTGGTCGGCAGCGCGGCCACTCGGGCGCATCAATGCTCTCCGTTAGTCGGAACCGTGCCAGCGTAACGCGGTTCCGGTCGTATTGTCGCTGTAGGGCGCGTTCACGCTCAGCGCTTGCAGGCTCAGGTCCTTGAGGTTCTGGGCGAGGTTATTGTCGCCCGGCGCGCCGATCTGCGCCATGTCGTCGTCGGACAGGCCCGACCAGAGCCCGTCGGAGCAGGCCAGCAGCACGTCGCCCGGCGACAGGGGGCGCTTGCCCGTGATGCTCATGTCGGGCACCGGTGCGTCACCGCCGATGCAGCACTCCACGAAATTGCGCATGGGATGGTCCTGCGCCTCTTCCTCGGTAATCGCGCCTTCCTGGATCAACACCTCGACGTGACTGTGGTCGCGCGAGCGCTCCAGAACGATGCCGTTACGCACCTGGTAGATACGGCTGTCGCCGATGTGCGCCCAGTATGATCCACCTTCCTGCACCAGGCAGACGGCGCAGGTCGCCCGTGGCCGGAAATCGACGGCCACGTCGTGGCCGAGCGCCACGACCTCATCGTGAGCGCGCGACAGCGCCATGTACAGGAATCCCTGCGGGTCGAATATCGGCATCGAGGCATTCATGAAGATGTCCTGCACGACGCTGAGCCCCGTCTCGGCCGCCTGCGCGCCATCGGAGTGCCCGCCCATGCCGTCGAACACCAGCATCAGCGCTGCTTTCTCCGCAACCACGACGGCTGCCCGGTCCTGGTTGTCGGTCCGGTCCCCAAGCGCGGATACCTTGGCGTATTCGATCTGCATTGCGGATGGGTGCTAGTTCAATAACAATGAATTGATGTTACACAGTATGACAGGCTTCGCGCGGCAGTCGGCCGACTCCGCGGCCGGCACAATGACGTGGGAGCTGCGAGCGGTCAACCATCGTTTTCTCGAAGTCCAGTTCCGTCTGCCCGACGACCTGCGTCCTCACGAGCAGGCCTTCAAGCAGCAGGTTGCTTCCGTGCTGCGACGCGGCAAGGTCGATTGTGCGCTGCACTTCAACCGGGCCTTCAACCAGCAGGAAGAGCTGAAGCTTAACCCCGAAATGCTCACACTGCTCGGTACCCGGGTCACAGAAATCCAGAATGCCCTGCCCAACGCGACCTCGCCGGGCGCCCTCGACATTCTCCGCTGGCCGGGCGTGATTGCCGATGCCGAGTTCGATGCCGAGCCCCTCGTGGCCGACGCGTCCGCGCTGCTCGAGCAGGCGCTGCGGTCCATGGTCGAGATGCGACGCAGCGAGGGTGACCGCATTCACGACATGCTCGAGACGCGCTGCAAGGACATCGGCAACATCGCGGCGGCGGTTCGCAAACGCCTGCCCGTGGTCCTTGAATCCGCTCACGCGAAGCAGCGCGAACGGATCGAGAGGCTCGACGTCGAGGCCGACCCGGCCCGGCTCGAGGTCGAACTCGCGCTCATCGCCCAGAAGCTCGACGTCGACGAAGAGCTGGACCGCCTCGACAGCCACATCACCGAGATTCGCCAGGCCCTCGGCAGCGACGAAGCGGTCGGCCGGCGGCTCGACTTCCTGATGCAGGAACTGAACCGCGAAGCCAACACGCTCGGGTCGAAGTCCGGCGACGCAGAAACCACCAAGGCGGCGGTCGAGCTCAAGGTGCTGATCGAGCAGATGCGCGAGCAGATCCAGAACGTCGAGTAACGTCTGAACCCCCTTTATGTCGGCTTTCGAGTTTTTTTCGGTAGCGCTCTCTTTCGTACTCGGCCTCGGTGTGACGCGACTGCTGCTGGGTTTCGTGCACGTGTTCCGTACACGTGAACAACACAAGCCTCACTGGATTCCCCTGGTCTGGGCGACCAGTGTCTTCATCTACCAGGTGCAGTTCTGGTGGGCCGTGTTCGAGCTCAACACGGCCCTGACGCAGTGGACGCACGCGGCATTTATCACCCTGATGAGCCATACCCTGCTGCTGTTCGTTGCAGGCGCCCTGGTGTTGCCCGCTTCCGAGCAGAGAGACCACGACAGGCTGCTCGATTATTTCGACGAAGACGGCCGGTGGGCCATTCTCGCCCTCGGCGCATATTCGGGCCTCTCGTTCTGGACGAACTGGTCGCTGTTCGGCATGTCGCCGCTGAGCTCGATCGGCGCCCTTGTCGCAGCGTTTCTCGTTCTTGCCATCGCCGGATTCTTCGCCACGAATCGTCGCCTGCAAGGCGCTATCGCAGTCGCTTACTTCGTTATGGCCATCTTCGCGTACATTGCCATGGCGCCCGCACAATACTGAGCAGACACCGGGTGTCTGGCATCGCCTGATCTGTCACAATCCCGCCCATGCAAGAGGCCGCCTCCAGACTGTTCGTCATTGCCGCCCCCTCGGGCGCCGGCAAGACCACGCTGGTGCAGGCGATCACCCGCAACAACCCTGACCTGCGATTCTCGATTTCCTATACGACCCGCAAGCAGCGCCGCAACGAGGCGCACGGCCGCGACTACCTGTTCGTCGACGTCGAGGAGTTCGAGCGCTTGCGGGAGGCGGGCAAGATGCTCGAGTCCGCCACGGTGTTCGACAACTTCTACGGCACGAGTCGCGAGCAGGTCGAGCGGCACCTGGCGGATGGCCACAGCGTCATCCTCGAGATCGACTGGCAGGGCGCGCGGCAGGTCCGCGAGTCGATGCCCGAGTGCGTCACCATATTCATCATGCCCCCGTCTCACGATGAACTCGTGCGGCGCCTGCGTTCGCGGGGTACCGACAGCGACGAGGTCATTGAGCGACGACTGCGCGACGCGCTGAGTGACATGGCGCACTGGGAGGAATTCGACTACGTCGTGATCAACGACAACCTCGACCAGGCCGTCGTCGACCTGGAATCGGTGCTGCAGGGCGCGGGCGACGCTCTCGCGACCAGCGATGAGGCCCTGCGCGGCGCGGTTAAGGGAATCCTGGGCTAATAACTTTTAGTTATAAAGTGTTGCTGTCAGGCTTCGGACCGGCCTATTGTGCCCGCTACTGACGCAGCGTCAGGATTTTCCTGGCGCTGCAATAACGCAGGAGTATCAACTTGGCCCGTATTACCGTCGAAGACTGCCTCGACAACATCGACAACATCTTTGAAATGGTGCTGGTCGCCGCCAAGCGCGCCCGCCGCATCGCCCATGGCGCCGACCCGATGGTCGAGCTCGAGAACGACAAGCCCACCGTGCTCGCGCTGCGCGAGATTGCGGACGGCCTGGTCTCGCCCGCGATCCTCGAGGAGATCGAGCAACCGCCCGCGGAGGAATTCATGCAGGCGGAGACCGCCGAAGACGTGCTGCCGCCGCTGCGAGGCATCTCGATCGGCGACTGATCTGTGGCCTGCCGCACCTGACATTCCGCGCAACGGCGGTATGATCAGGGAATGGATTACGCTGCCACCCTACTTGCAAAACTGCCGGGCGCGCCGAGGCGCGACCACGGCCTGCGGCAGCTCGTAGAAACGCTCGAGACTTACCTCCCGAAAGACACCATCGAGGGCGTGATGCGCGCCTACGAGTTTGGCGCCGCCGCCCACGAGGGCCAGACACGCAAGTCGGGCGAACCCTATATTTCCCATCCTGTCGCCGTGGCGCAGGAGCTTGCCGATATGCACCTCGATGCGCAGGCGATCACGGCGGCCATCCTGCACGACACGGTCGAGGATACCGAGGCATCTCTCGAAGACATCGAGGAGCAGTTCGGGCGCGAGGTCGCCGGGCTCGTCGACGGCGTCAGCAAGCTCGACCAGATCCAGTTTCGCAGCCGCGCCGAAGCGCAGGCCGAGAGCTTTCGCAAGATGATGCTGGCCATGATCGAGGACATTCGCGTAATCCTCGTCAAGCTCGCCGACCGGCTTCACAACATGCAGACCCTTGGCGCAATGCCCGCGGAGAAACGCGCCCGCATCGCCCGTGAAACCCTCGACATCTATGCGCCGATCGCCAACCGCCTCGGCATCAATCGCTTCAAGGTGCTGCTCGAAGACCTCGGTTTCAAGCACCTGTACCCGATGCGCTATCGCGTGCTCGACAAGGCGCTCAAGCGCAGCAAGGGCAGCCAGCGGCAGATGGTGAAGAAGATCTCCGAGCAGTTCGAGCGGACGCTGGAAGAAGAGGGCATCAAGGGCCAGGTCTACGGCCGCGAGAAACACCTGTACAGCGTCTACAAGAAAATGTCGGAGAAGAAGCGCCTGCTCTCCGACGTCGTCGACGTGTTCGGCTTTCGCATCATCGTCGACAGTGTGAACGATTGCTACAAGACGCTCGGGCTCGTGCACGGTCTCTACAAGCCGATGCCGGGCCGCTTCAAGGACTACATCGCAATCCCGCGCATCAACGGCTACCAGTCCCTGCACACGACGCTGTTCGGGCCCAAGGGCCAGCCGCTCGAGGTGCAGGTCCGCACGCGCGAGATGGATCGCGTCGCCGAGAGCGGCGTCGCCTCACACTGGCAGTACAAAGCCGAGGAGAAATCCGACGCCACGCCGCAGCGCCGCGCCCGTGACTGGCTCGCCAACCTTGCCGAGCTGCAGCGCTCGGGCACCTCGGAAGAGTTCCTCGAGAGCGTCAAGGTCGACCTGTTCCCGGACAAGATCTACGTGTTCACGCCCAAGGGCGACATCATGCCGCTGCCCAAAGGCGCGACGACCGTGGACTTCGCGTACGCGGTACATACCGACATTGGTGATCGCACCGTGGCGGCCAAGATCGACCGCAGTCTCGTACCGCTGCGCACTCCGCTGCAGAACGGCCAGACCGTCGAGATCGTGACCAGCCGCGGGGCGCGTCCCAACCCGAACTGGCTGTCCTTCGTGCGCTCGGCCAAAGCGCGCACCGCCATTCGCAATCACATGAAGTCGATGCGCTCCAGCGAGTCCGTCGACCTCGGCCGGCGACTGCTCGACCGTTCGCTCAAGGACCTCGACTCGTCGCTGCGCAAGATCGGCAAGGTGCGCATGAAGGCGGCACTCGACGAGCTCGGCCTCAACACCAATGAAGAGCTGTTCGAACAGATCGGCCTCGGCGAACGCCTCGCCCCGCTCACAGCGCGCTTCCTGCTCGGGGTCAACGACGAAGGCGAACTCGAAGCCAGGACGGCCAACCTCGTCATCGCCGGAACCGAGGGCATGGTCGTCAGCTACGCGCGCTGCTGCCATCCGATTCCGGGCGACGAGGTCATGGGCTACCTGAGTTCAGGCCGCGGCGTGGTCATCCACCGCACCAAGTGCGGCAACCTGAGCGTCTTTCGCAAGCAGCCCGAAAAGTGGATCGCGGTCAGCTGGGAAAAAGACATCGACCGCGAGTTCCCGAGCCAGATTCACGTCGAGACCGTGAACAAGCCGGGCGTGCTGGCCGAAGTCGCAGCGACCATCGGCGACGCGGGATCCAACATCGAGCAGGTGTCCGTGCTCGGCCGCCACGAGGACTGCTCGGTGCTCGCGTTCCTGATTCTCGTGCGCGACCGCACCCACCTCGCGCAGATCATGCGTGGCGTCAAGAACATGCCCAACGTAATACGCGTCACCCGCGACTGCGCCTGACACAAGGACTGCAACCACAATGAGCAAAGTAGCGATTCACAGCGACAGCGCGCCCGCCGCCATCGGCACCTACTCCCAGGCGATCCGCTCCGCCAACCTGGTGTTCCTGTCCGGGCAGATTCCGCTGGACCCGCAGACAATGGAGCTCGTCGACGGCGACTTCGAGGCCCGTGCGCGGCAGGTCTTCGACAACCTCAAGGCTGTGGCCGAGGCCGCAGGGGGCAGCCTGGACCAGGTCGTCAAGCTGACCATTTTTCTCACCGACCTCGATAACTTCGCCGCCGTGAACAGCGTCATGGAAGACTACTTCCAGCAACCGTACCCGGCGCGCGCGGCCATCGGTGTAGCCTCATTGCCGAAAGGCGCTGACGTCGAGGCGGATGCAATCCTCGGACTCTAACCTTGCCTCGCCACTGACCGTCCTCAACGGCGTCGGCCCGGCGCTGGCCAAAAAGCTGGAGCGTCTCGACCTCTTCCGCGTCGAAGACCTGCTGTTCCTGCTACCGCTGCGCTACGAGGACCGCACGCAACTCGTCCGGATTGGCGCGCTGCAGGCCGGCCAGCGCTGTCTCGTCAGCGGCGAGGTGCTGCTCGCCGAAACCGTGTTTCGCGGCCGTCGCAACCTTCTCGTCAGGATCAGTGACGGCACCGGCCAGCTCACGCTGCGTTTCTTCCACTTTTCCCGCCAGCAGGTTGCGCAGTTCCGCAATGGCGTGCGCCTGACCTGCTTCGGCGAGGCCCGCAAGGGCCAGGCCGGGCTCGAGATGATCCACCCGGAGTACCGGCTCCTGCGCGACGACCAGGACGCCGCTATCAACGAAACCCTGACCGCTATCTATCCGGCAACGGAGGGCGTGCAACAGGGGCGGCTGCGCAGCCTGACCGACCAGGCCCTGCACATGATGCAGCGCCACCCGCCGGAGGAACTGCTGCCGGCCGCCGTGCGCGACAAGCTCGACCTGCCGCAGCTGGCCGAGGCCGTCATCTACCTGCACCGACCGCCTGCCGACGCCGATGTCGACAGCATGCTCGCCGGCCGGCACCCGTGCCAGCAGCGCCTGGCGTTCGAAGAGCTGCTCGCGCATTACATGAGCCTGCGCAGTCTGCGCGCGCTGGCCAATACAGAAAGCGCGCCCGCGCTGACGGGCGGCGGCGAGACGGTCGGCAACTTCATCGACGGGCTGCCGTTTACGCTCACCGGCGCGCAGCAACGCGTTGTCGATGAAATCCTGGCAGACCTCGCGGAGCCGCACCCGATGATGCGGCTGATCCAGGGCGACGTCGGTTCGGGCAAGACGGTCGTCGCGGCCATTGCGTGCCTCAAGGCCATCGCCTGCGGCGTGCAAGCCGCCATCATGGCGCCGACGGAGCTGCTCGCCGAGCAGCATTGGCGCAGTTTCAGCGACTGGTTCCGGCCGCTCGGGATCGAGCCTGCCTGGCTCAGCGGCAGCCAGCGCGCCGCGGCCAGGCGCGAGGCCCTCGAGACCATCGCCGACGGCAGCGCGCAGCTCGTCGTCGGCACACACGCCCTGTTCCAGGAAGGCGTCGAGTTTCATGATCTCGCGCTGGTCGTCATCGACGAGCAGCACCGCTTCGGCGTGCACCAGCGTGTCGCCTTACGCGAGAAAGGCATCGGCGACCGCGGTCACCCGCACCAGCTCGTGATGACGGCGACACCTATCCCCCGGACTCTCGCGATGGCGGCCTATGCCGATCTCGACACGTCGGTAATCGACGAGCTGCCGCCGGGGCGCGAACCCGTCACGACCATCGCCATACCCGAGACTCGTCGCGACGAGATCATCGGCCGCGTCCGCGAGGCCTGCCAGTCCGGCCAGCAAGCCTACTGGGTGTGTCCCCTGATCGAGGAGTCCGAGGTCCTCGACTTCGAGGCAGCCGAAGCCAGCTACGCCATGCTGACCGAGGCGCTGCCGGACCTGCGCGTCGGTCTCGTGCACGGTCGCATGCGGCCGGCGGAGAAAGAGCGTGGCATGCAGGCCTTCAAGGAAGGCCTGATCCAGCTGCTTGTGGCGACGACCGTCATCGAGGTGGGCGTCGATGTGCCGAATGCGAGCCTGATGATTGTCGAGAACGCCGAACGCATGGGCCTGTCGCAGCTACACCAGCTGCGTGGGCGGGTAGGGCGCGGCTCGCGACAGAGTCACTGCGTGCTGCTCTACAAGCCGCCGCTCGGCGAACTTGCGCGCAGTCGCCTCGCCGTGTTGCGTGACACCAATGACGGCTTCGTTGTCGCGCAGCGCGACCTCGAGCTGCGGGGGCCGGGCGAACTGCTCGGCACGCGGCAGACCGGCCTGCCGGATTACCGCATCGCAAACCTCGTGCGCGACGCCGAACTCATGCCGGGGGTACAGGCTGCGGCGGAGGTCGTTCGGCGCGACGACCCGGACAAGGCCGACGCGATCGTGCGCCGCTGGCTCGGCGATGCGGGCCGCTACGGAAAGGTATAATCCGCCGCGATGAAAGCCATCCTCTCGCCGCAACTTCGTCACAGTGTGATTACGCAGGTGCGTAACTACGGCAAGCTGATGCGCGTCGACAAACCCATCGGCACCTGGTTGCTGCTCTGGCCAACCTTGTGGGCACTGTGGCTGGCCGGCGACGGCCACCCGGACCAGTGGCTCTTCGCGGTGTTCACGATTGGCGTCTTTATCATGCGCTCGGCCGGTTGCGTGCTCAACGACTACGTCGATCGCAAGATCGATCCCTATGTCGAGCGCACCCGGTCGCGGCCGATCGCATCGGGCGCCGTTGCCCCGGGCGAAGCTCTCGTACTGTTTGTCGCCCTGTCCCTGATCGCGGTCGGCCTCGCGACGATGCTCAACGAACCGGCGCGCATGCTGGCAATTGTCGCGGCAGGCCTGACGGTCGCCTACCCATTTATCAAACGCTGGGTGTCGATACCGCAGTTCGTGCTCGGCGCCGCGTTCGGCTGGGCGGTGCCGATGGCGTTCGCCGCGCAAACCGGCGAGACGCCGCAGCTGGCCTGGCTGGTGTTCGGCGCCGCGGTGATCTGGGCCGTCATCTACGACACCTTCTATGCCATGGTCGATCGCGAAGACGACAAGAAGATCGGCGTGAAGTCGACGGCCATCCTGTTCGGCGAGGTCGACCTCTTCGTCATCGCGGGCCTGCAGCTGCTGATGCTGGCCACGCTCGTGTTCATCGGCTTACGCGCCGAACTCGGGTTCTGGTACTACCTGTCCGTGGCGGGCGCCGGCGTACTCATGGCCTATCACCTGTGGCTGGCGCGCGACCGGCAGCCGGCCGGGTGTTTCGCGGCCTTCCAGCAGAACCATTACATCGGCCTCGTCGTATTCATCGGCATCATCCTGCACTACGCCTTCAATCCTGCGCTACCCGCGCAATAGCCAAAGCACTCACGGCAGGGACGCCCGCCTCCAGCAGCACTTTTGCAACCTGGCGACAGGTTTCGCCGGTCGTGATCACGTCGTCGATGACCAGGACGTGGCGGTAATCGGCCGCGCCGCGGAGCCGAAACGCGTTGCGCAGATTCTGCCGGCGTCGGCCGGCGCTAAGCCCTGACTGGTAGGGCGTGCTTCGCGAACGGCTGACCCCGGTGAGCTGCGGCAACCCCGTCCGGCGGCAGATCGGTCGGGCAATCTCGGCAGCCTGGTTGAAGCCGCGCCGCGCCTGTCGCCGCCAGTGCAGGGGCACCGCCAGCACCGCGTCGATGTCGTCGGGCAGCAAGCCGGCTGCCTGCCGCAGCAGGTGTGCGAAAGCCGGGCCGTAGGCCAGCCGGCGGTGAAACTTGAAGCGCCGTATCGCGGCATCCACCGGAAACGCATAGGCAAGCGGCGCAATGGCCACCGCGAATGGCTCGAGATCGAAACGCGGCTCCAGCCATGGCAGGTCGTCGCGGCAGGGCGCACAGACGGGGTGCAGTTGCTGCTGGCCGCAGAAGGCGCAACGCGGCGGCCACAACGCACGCCCCAGCACCGACCAGCCGGACGCAGCGGCCTGCAGCATTCGGCTCGTTAACGGCGCCCATCGCATAGGCCGATTCTGATGGCGGTGCGCGCGCCGGGCCACGCCGTAATTGGCGCGAAACAAAAAGAAAGCGTGGTAACTTGCGTGGCCATGGATACCCGCGACGCACGGCAGCACTTCGACCGGGCCGCCGAAACTTTCGATTCGGCCGATTTCGTGCACGCGGTAACGCGGGACGGCCTGTTCGACCGCCTGGAGCCGATGACCGTAGACGCGAGCACGATCATCGACCTCGGCTCCGCAACGGGCGCATCGGCGCACTTGCTGCGGCGGCGCTTTCGGCGCGCCACGGTCGTGGCCGTCGATATCTCGTTGCCGATGCTCCAGCGCTCGACGCGGCGTCGATCGTGGTTTGCGAAACGACCCGCGGTGCAGGCCGACGCGCGGCAACTGCCCTTCGCGGATCACTCCGTAGATCTCGTCTTCTCCAACCTGCTGTTGCCCTGGGTCGATCAGCGCGACCCCCTGTTTGCGGACGTAGCTCGGGTGCTGCGCGCGGAAGGATTGTTCCTGTTCTCGACGCTGGGTCCCGACAGCCTCGCCGGCCTGCGGCACGAGCCGTTCGCCGACATGCATGACGTGGGTGACGAGCTCGTGCGCGCGGGTTTGCGCGACCCGGTACTCGACATCGATCACCTCACCGTGAACTACCGCGACCGGCAGTCACTGGACCGCGACCTGGCAGCTATCGGCGCGGGGGCATGCCTGGACGGGAACATCGACAGCCTGGATATCGAACTCGAGCTCGTCTACGGGCATTGCTGGGGCGCCGGACAGACACCTGCGAGGGGCGAATTCCGCATTGACGCAGGGCGAATCGGGCGCCGTAACAAATAGCTTGTAACGCGTTGTAAAAGAACGATAAATTTTCACAGTTAAGGATTTCACAGGATTGCATGCCCTGTGGCGTTTCAGTACACTGAGCGCTCTTGCGCCGGTGGCGTAATTTCAGTCACAACTGGCGCCTTCCACCAGAAGACCTATTAGAGATATACGGCCCCGGTTTGGGGGCCACGACGGTGAACTATCAGATGTTACGAAAACTGTTTCTGAGCCTGCTTGGCCTGGTTTGGGCGAGTGCGGCGAGTGCCGACTGGGCGATCAATATGCCGCGTGGCGTTACTGAGCTCAGCCAGGAGACCTTTGACCTGCACATGATGGTCTTCTGGTGGTGCGTTGCCATCGGTATTGTCGTTTTCGGCGTGATGATTTACTCGCTGGTCAAGCAC
>JASJCH010000105.1 GCA_030066075.1 Woeseiaceae bacterium | reverse complement strand
CCTGGTTGTTAGCTACCTGGCGGGAATCGCCTGGCTGCAACAGGTTGGTATCGTGATGCTGGCAGTGTTCGTGCTGCAAGGACTGTCGGTATTGCATTTTGCTGTCGATATTCGGGCTTTGCCGATGTTCGTATTGATCCTGGCCTACTTGCTGCTGATTACGCCCGTTCTGAACAGCTTTGCCATTATAGCGCTCGCGGCATTCGGGTACTCTGACGCCTGGGTCAGGTTTCGTCCCCGGATACTCGCGGCCAAGAAAGATAAGGACTTATGATGAATGTAATTCTGTTGGACAATGTAGAGAACCTCGGCAATATCGGCGACCTGGTCAAGGTGAAGCCCGGCTATGGCCGCAACTTCCTGATTCCGCAGGGTAAGGCCGCGCTGGCGACGCCCGAGAATATCAAGCAGATGGAAGCGCGGCGCGCAGGGCTCGAGAAGGTAGCCGCCGAGGAGCTGGCTGCTGCAAAGGCGCGCTTCGAGACGATCAATGGCACCGAGGTTGTGATCACCGCCAATGCCGGCAGCGAGGACAAGCTGTTCGGGTCGGTCGGCCCTATCGATATCGTCGAGGCGCTGTCGGGAGTTCAGGTTGAAGCCGAACGCGCCGAGATTCGCATGCCGGAGGGCCCGATCCAGGAGCTGGGCGAATTCCAGATTGGTGTTCACCTGCACCCGCAGGTCGATGCGGAGATTCTCGTTCGGGTCGTAGCCGCTGAATAAGCGGCACCCACGGCCGACAAGGCTGTGATACGGTATTCGCAGGATCGATTCCGGCCGGAGAAAGCATGGTTCGAGCAGTAGAGGATGGCGTAACCGAGGCAGGCGCTGAGCAGCGCCTCAAGGTACCGCCTCACTCGATCGAAGCCGAGCAGTCGTTGCTCGGGGGGTTGATGCTCGACCACAAGTCCTGGGACAAGATCGCCGACATCGTTACCGCGTCGGACTTCTATCGCAAGGATCATCGCGTCATCTTTGCCGCGATTGCGGACCTTGCCGAGGACGCCAATCCCTGCGACGTCGTCACCGTATCGGAATGGCTCGACAATAACGGCCAGTTGGAGGCCGCCGGCGGCCTGGAGTATCTCGCATCGCTGGCCAACGAAACGCCAGGCGCGGCGAATGCGCGCTCTTACGCCAAGATCCTCCGGGAGCGCTCGATGCTGCGCTCGCTGATATCGGCAGGAAACGAGATCAGCGGGGCCGCCTTCGCGACCGACGGCCGTACCGCTTCGGAAATCGTGGACGAGGCGGAGCGACTGGTTTTCGAAATCGCGGAGTCCGGTTCGCGCGGGCGCTCGGGATTCAAGTCACTCAAGCAGATACTGCCCGACGCCGTCGATCGTATCGATGTGCTGCACCAGTCGGAAGGCGACATTACGGGGATCTCTTCGGGGTTTGCCGAGTTCGATAAGCTCACGGCGGGACTGCAGCCAGGCGACCTGGTCATCGTGGCCGGGCGGCCCTCGATGGGCAAAACGACATTTGCGGTCAACATGGCCGAGAACGCCGCCATAGGCGCCAAGGTGCCAACCGCGATCTACTCGATGGAAATGCCGGCGCAGCAGCTGGCATTCCGCATGATCTCCTCGCTGGGGCGGGTCGACCAGACGCACTTGCGAACGGGCAAGTTCCCCGACGAGGACTGGTCACGCATCAACACCGCGGTGCAGCTGATGTCGGACGCGCCGATATTCATCGACGACACGCCGGGCCTGTCGCCCACCGAAATCCGGGCGCGTGCACGCCGCCTGCAGCGCGAACACGGTCTCGGCCTGATCGTGGTCGACTACCTGCAATTGATGGCGGTGCCGGGCAACAAGGAGAATCGGGCTACCGAAATCTCCGAGATCTCGCGCTCGCTCAAGGCGCTGGCCAAAGAACTGTCCTTACCCGTTATCGCCCTGTCACAGCTCAATCGCAGCGTCGAGCAGCGCACCGACAAGCGCCCGGTCATGTCCGACCTGCGTGAGTCCGGCGCCATCGAGCAAGATGCGGACGTCATCATCTTCATCTACCGCGAAGAAGTGTATAACCAGGAAACGCCACGCAAGGGCATCGCCGATATCTCTATCGCCAAGCAGCGCAACGGCCCCATCGGCGACTTCCCGCTGACCTTCGTTGGTCGCTACACCAAGTTCGAAAATTGGGTGCCGGATTCCTACGCGGAAGAGGCCTATCCGTGACATTCGGCTCACGGGCATTGATACGGCTCGGCGCGCTTAAGAACAATCTCACTGTAATCCGCAACGCGGCGCCCGACGCGCGGTTGATGGCCGTGATCAAGGCCAATGCCTACGGCCATGGCATGCAGGCTGTCGCGCAGACGCTGGACGACGTGGATTCGTTCGCGGTGGCGCGCGTCCCCGAGGCCGTGGAATTGCACGAATCGGGCGTCGATAAGCCGCTCGTGCTCCTCTCCGGCGTGTTGACCCGCAACGAGTTGGACGAGGCGCTGGCGCGCGGTTTCGAGATCGTCGTGCATTGCATGGAGCAAGTCGACCTGCTCGAGTCGGCATCGACGGGCGCGGCCACGGTGTGGCTGAAGTTCGATACCGGGATGAACCGGCTCGGATTCGCCCCCGAGGCGGCAGAGCGGCTCATAGCCAGGCTGCAGGGCTGCTCGCGCGTCGGGGAACTGCGGTTGATGTCTCACCTCGCCAGCGCTGATGAACTCGACAGCCCGGTCACGGAGGAGCAGTTTGCACGATTTCGCGACGTCGTGGAGAACTTCGAAGGCGCCGTCAGCGTCGCCAACACGCCAGCGACTCTCGGCTGGCCGCAGCTGGGCGCAGCCCAGGACCTGCTCGGGTTTCGGGGCGAGCACTGGATTCGACCAGGGCTGGCGCTATTTGGAATTTCGCCGTTTGCAGGTCGCACCGGCGCCGATCTCGGCTTGACCCCGGTCATGCAATTCGAGGCTCGACTCATCGCGATCAAACCGCTGGAGGAGGGCGCGCGAGTGGGCTATCGCGGCCGATTCAAGGCCCAGCAGGACACGACGCTCGGCATCATTGCTGCGGGCTACGGTGACGGTTACACCCGGCATTTCCGGACCGGCACGCCGGTGCTCATCAACGGCCGCCGCGTGCCGCTGATCGGCAACGTTTCCATGGACATGATTGCTGTTGATCTCGGCTCGGAGTCCAGCGACCGCGTAGGCGATATTGCGACGCTATGGGGGGAAGGTCTGGCGGTGGAGGAGGTCGCACCATGGGCCGATGCGATACCTTACGAGCTCGTCTGCGGCGTCATGCACCGCGAGAACTCGCTCGTCGTGGACTAAAGTCGGGGTCAGAGCCCTCTGGCTCTGGCCCCGGAAGATCTAGCTGGCGAAAAAGCCCATCTTGACGCCAGCGAGCTGCACGACATCGTTGTCGGTCAGCTTGCGGGCCTGGGCGCCGATTGGCTGGCCGTTGACCAACGGGAAGTCGCCTTCCTGGCCCGATTCGACGTGCACGATGTAATAGCCCTCGGCCCGCCGCGTGATGGCGGCCACCTGGACGCCCGGTCGCCCGAGGGTCGTCAGCGCTTTCGTCAGTTCAAGCTCGCGGCCTGCAAATGCGCCACTCAATACCTGCAGTTTAGCCAGCGGCAGCGCGCTTGGTGCGGAACTCGGGTCGATGCCGGTCTGGGTGCCCGTGAACGGTCGATCTTCGGCAACGGTCTCACCCATCGGGGGCGGCTTTGGCTTATCTTCCAGGGCGGCGGCTTCTTCGGGATCCAGCTTGACGCTGGCGGCGACGTCGTTCGCTGCTTCAGGAACATCATCGGCAGCGGCGACAGCCGCGTCGGCGGCTTTCTCTGCCGCGGCCAGCTGCTCGGCGTTTTGCTGCCCAGCCGGGATGACCATGGTCTTCTCGAACTCGTCCTGCTCTTGCTGCGGCTCCTGCTGGTCCGAAAACCGCAGCTGGTGGTGCCCAATCGTAATCACGTCGCCGTGTTGCAGGGCGTGTTTCTTGATCAGCTTGCCGTTGACGTAGGTCCCGTTAGTGCTGTTCAGGTCCTCGAGGAACGAGTCGTTCAGGATGTTGATAATCAGAGAGTGGTGGCCACTGACAGCAGGATTATCGATGCGTACATCGTTATCTGGAAGGCGCCCGATCGTGTAGCGCTCTTTTGTCATGTTGTATTCAGCCAGAACCTGGTTGTCCAGACTCAGAATTAAACGTGCCATGTCACCGTTCCCAGTGAGACCTAATCAAATCGCAGGTTGCTGAATGACACAGGAGAAGCCCGGCCGTGACTCGACCGCGTCGCTCTTCATCCTGACAATCTCCAAACCCCTGCACCCTTATGTGCGGAACATGCCGGCCAGCTTCGCGAAGATACCTTTCCTCGCGGCGAACGGCGCGATGACCTGGGCCAGCTGCACCGACACATTGTCGCGCCCGCCGTGGTCATTTGCCAATTCAATCAATTGCTTACCAACGATATCAAGACTAGCATTAAAAGTACTGATAGTTAAGTGGATATCTTCATCTTCGACCATGTCCGGGAGACCGTCCGAACATAGCAGGTAGATATCGTCCTGCAGCACTTCGTGTTCGTGTACCTCGACCTCCACGGTGGGCTCCACGCCGAGCGCGCGCGTGACGTAATTGCGGTTCGTTGAGCGCTGGGCCTCCTCTGCCGAGTAGAAGCCTCGATCGACGAGCTCCTGCAGCAACGAGTGGTCCAGCGTCAGCTGCTCGAATGCGCCCCCGCGAACGCGGTAGGCGCGCGAATCGCCCACGTGCGCTATCGAAATCTTGTTGTCGTAGAACATGGCGGCGACGATAGTCGTGCCCATGCCCTCGCAATGAGTCTGGCTCTGGGCCGTCTGGAAAATGATCTTGTTGGCCCGGTAGACCGCGTCGCGGAGCACGATCGACTGTCGCATGAGTCCGCTGTGCGGGTCGATTTCGTCACGATTCTCCCGAGTGACACCCTCGGTAGCGAGTTCCGACACGATCTGCACGGCGATTCCACTGGCGACTTCGCCGGCGTTGTAGCCGCCCATACCGTCAGCCAGCACCATAAGACCGAGTTCCGGATCGGAGCCAATCGCGTCTTCGTTGTGATCGCGGACACGCCCGGTATCCGTGATTTCAGCGAATTCAATTTTCCCGCGTAGGCTCATTCTGATGTCAACCGTTCTGTCCGGGCAGGGCTACGAGAAACGCGCGCAATTGCGCAATGCGATAGCCATCTCGGCGCCGCATGAGAACCTGTCTTGGGGTTTCTTGGCAAGTGCCTTTGCCAGAACCGTGTCTATACTCGGCGGTATTCCTGCCCGCCGCTGCGAGATCGGAGAAGGGTCCTCCGATGTGATCTTTGTCATCAGCACCGCAATATTGGTTGCATGAAAGGGTACTTCACCAGCCAAAAGCTCGTATAGGGTAACACCAAGCGAAAACAAGTCCGAGTGGCCAGTCAGCTTCTCAGCGCCCAGTTGTTCGGGTGACATGTACATCGGCGTCCCGAGCACGATGCCTGTCTTGGTCGCGTTGCCATCGGTCATCCGCGCCACGCCGAAATCGGTGATCTTCAGCGATCCTTCCTTCGGATTGTAGATCAGATTGGCCGGTTTGATGTCACGGTGGATGACGCCCTGGTTATGGGCGTAATCGAGTGCGTCAGCCGTCTGTGCGCACAGCTCCAATGCCCGTTTCGGCGCCAGCAACTTCTTGGGGTCTGTGAACTTCTTGAGCGGTATGCCCGGTATGAACTCCATCGCGATGTACGCGAGACCCTTGTCCTCGCCGGCATCGAATACCGTGATGATGTTGGGGTGGGCCAGGCGGCCGGCCGACTCCGCTTCGCGATAGAAGCGCAGGCGCGCCTCCTTGAGTTCTTCGTCTTCGAACTCTTTTTCGATCGGGATCGCCTTGAGCGCAACCGGTCGGTTGATGCGGGGATCCTTGGCCAGGTAGACGGCGCCCATCGCGCCGCGGCCGATGCGTCGCTCGATGACATAGCGGCCGAGACGCTGCGGCCCGGCGGAATTGTCCTGCCGCAGACTGTTTGTCGCGGGGCGGTCCCCCTGCGTTCGTTTCATCCACTCCAGGACGGCCTCGGCGCGTTCGGGCTTGGCCTGGTCCTCGAAGGCCAGCGAGAGTTTGTACATGACAGTCGCCACCGTCTCGGACGGTGGGCAGCGCCGAAACTCGGCGAAGGCCGGCTCGAGTCGACCGGCGGCAAGAAAATCATTACCGCGCTTGAAGGCGTCCTGCAGTTCCTTCTTCTCGTCACCGGTCAGCCAGGTGCTCAGTGCGGCCGCGCCGAGGTAAATCAGGATTGCGCGGCCGAGATCGATCCGTACGTGCAGCACGTAGAGCAGCAAAGCCTCGAACAGCAGGATCAGGACGACCGCCACGCCGGTAACCGCGGCGATATCCTTGCGGGTACGGTCCGGCATGAAAAGCACGGCGATAATCGCCAGCAGCGCCGGCGCGAGCCACTCCATCGCGCGGGCCCAGCCCGGTGTGATGATGGTCCTGTCCTGCTCGACATCGGCGAGCAGCGTCGCCGCGATCTCGGATATCGTCACGAACTGGCCTGACGGCAGCGTTGCAACGGACCCAACGAGCGCCGGCGAGGCGTCGACGAATACGGTGGCGTTCCTGAAGGCGGATTTGT
>JASJCH010000003.1 GCA_030066075.1 Woeseiaceae bacterium | reverse complement strand
CAGCCGACTATGGTATAAAGCGCGCGCCCTAGAGGCAATTAATCCACACGTACATCGACACATCGCGCTGGGTGCCCTACCTGAAAAGGGGTTGCGGGATGGGATGTACGGAGGCCTAACCCGGAGAATTAACATGGCAGACGTATCCATGCGCCAGATGCTAGAGGCTGGCGTGCATTTTGGTCACCAAACCCGCTTCTGGAACCCGAAGATGGCTCCCTTCATCTTCGGCGAGCGTAACAAGATCCATATCATTAACCTCGAGAAGAGCCTGCCCATGGCTCGCGAGGCCTGTGCTTTTGTCAAGGCGACCGTTGCTGATGGCGGCAAGGTACTGTTCGTCGGCACCAAGCGCGCGGCCAGGGACTCCATCCGCAACCACGCGGAGCGTGCTGGAATGCCGTTTGTCAGCCACCGCTGGCTCGGCGGCATGCTCACGAACTACAAGACCATTCGCCAGTCCGTGAAGCGCCTCGTCGCTCTCGAGTCAATGGCTGAAGAGGGCGGCTTCGACGGACTCACCAAGAAAGAGATCCTCGGACTCAACCGCGAGCAGGACAAGCTCGAGCGCAGCCTGGGTGGTATCAAGGACATGACGGGCCTGCCCGACGTGCTGTTCGTCGTCGATGTCGATCACGAAGACATCGCCGTGCGCGAGGCGCAGAAGCTTGGTATCCCGGTGGTCGCGGTCGTCGACACGAACTGTTCGCCGGATGGCATCGACTACATCATCCCTGGCAATGACGACGCGATGCGCGCCATTGAACTGTATGCCTCGATGGTCGCCGACGCCGTGCTTGACGGCAAGGCGTCGCTGCCGGAGGTCGCCCTCGGCGAGGACGAGTTCGTCGAGCTGGACGAAGAGGGCAACGTCAAGAAGACGACGGGACGCAAGAAGAAGGCCGCTAAATCGGCGGGCAAGAAGGCGACCGTCAAGAAGAAGGCTCCGGCAAAGAAAGCCGCGGCGCCCACGGAGGCCCCTGCCGATGAGAAGGCTGCCGAGGAGGCGCCGGCTGCAGAGACGGCCGAAGCCGCCGAGGCGAAGGCTGCGGAAGAACCCGCCGTAGAGGAGAAGGCGGAAGCGGCCGCGGCGAAGGAAGAGCCGGCCCCGAAAGCTGACGAAGCCGAGGCGGAGCCCGAGGCCAAGGCGGCCAAGAAGGTCGCCAAGAAGACGGCGAAGAAGGCCGCCAAAAAGACAGCAAAGAAGGTTGCCAAGAAGGCCGCTAAAAAGACGGCCTCCAAGGCTGCCGACAAGGACAAAGAGGACTAGGAAAATGTCGATTACAGCATCGATGGTTAAAGAGCTGCGCGAGCGCACCGGCGCCGGCATGATGGAGTGCAAGAAGGCGCTGGTCGAAGCTAATGGCGATCTCGACGCGGCGGCGGAAATCCTGCGCAAATCGGGCCAGGCCAAGGCGGACAAGAAAGCCAGCCGCGTCGCGGCGGATGGCCGGATCGTGGTGGCGCGCAATGGTGCAAGCGCCGTCATTGCCGAGATCAATTCGGAAACCGACTTCGTGGCCAAAGACGAGAACTTCGTCGCTTTTGCCGAAGCCGTAGCCGCACTGGCGCTGAGTTCAGGCAAGACCGATATCGACGCAATCGCCGGCGAAAAGCTGGCAGATGGACGTACTGTCGAAGAGGCGCGTACCGAGCTCGTCCAGAAAGTTGGCGAGAACATCGGCGTGCGCCGTATCGAGAACATCGCCGCCGATGGCGTACTGGCGAGTTATTCGCACGGTGCCCGAATTGGCGTCGTTGTCGCACTGGATGGTGGCGATGAGGAACTGGCGAAGGACGTCGCCATGCACGTCGCAGCGATGAATCCGCAGTACGTCAGCGAGTCTGACGTTCCGGCCGAAACGCTGGAGAACGAGCGCCGTATCCTGACCGAGCAGGCGCAGGACTCGGGGAAGCCGGCGGAAATCATCGAAAAGATGGTGACGGGGCGGGTGAACAAGTTCCTCAAGGAAATCACTCTGCTGGGCCAGCCGTTCGTCAAGGACGACAGCGTGACCGTCGGCAAGCTGCTCGGCAACGCCGGCGCCAGCATCACCGCCTGCGTGCGCTTCGAGGTTGGCGAGGGCATCGAGAAGAAGGAAGACAACTTCGTTGAAGAGGTGATGGCCCAGGTTAAAGGCGCCAGTTGAGCTAAGCTTCTTAAGCCTTTGATTTATTAGAGACTATTGTCGACGGATACGCTAGAATCAAGCACCTTCCAAACGCCAGGAACGAAAGGTCGATCGATGAGTGATGCACCGCTTCCATACCGCCGCGTTTTGCTGAAACTCAGCGGTGAGGCGTTGATGGGCGATCTCGATTACGGCATCGAGCCGGCTGTCATCCAGCGGATGGCGGCCGAAATCGCCGCGGTACGCGAGAAGGGCGTCGAAGTCGCCATCGTTATCGGCGGAGGCAACATCTTCCGGGGAGCCGGCCTGGCGCGTGCCGGCATGGATCGTGTTACCGGCGATTACATGGGCATGCTGGCGACCGTGATGAATGCGCTCGCCATCCAGGACGCGCTGGAATCGAAGGGCGTGTTTGCCCGCGTCATGTCGGCACTGCAGATTCACGAGGTCTGCGAGGACTACATTCGCCGTCGAGCGGTCAGGCACCTCGAAAAAGGCCGCGTCGTGATCCTGGCAGCGGGTACCGGAAACCCTTTCTTCACGACCGATACCGCGGCCAGCCTGCGCGCCATCGAGATCGGCGCCGACGTGCTGCTGAAGGCTACCAAGGTTGACGGTGTCTACGACGCCGACCCGATCAGCAACCCCGATGCTTCTCGTTACGACACGGTTTCGTTCGACAAGGTGCTCGCCGACAAGCTCATGGTTATGGACGCCACGGCTATTGTGATGTGCCGTGACAATGACCTGCCGCTGCGCGTATTCGACCTGACACGGGCCAACGCGATCGTTCAGGCGATGACGGGTGACGAGGTCGGCACGCTCGTCACCGCCTGACACACTTAAGAGGGACGCAAACGTGATTGACGATATCAAGAAAGACGCTCGCGAACGCATGAGCAAGAGCGTTGCGGCGCTGAACCAGGAGTTGACCAAGATACGCACGGGCAGGGCGCACACCAGCCTGCTGGACCACATCACGGTCGAGTACTACGGTTCCCAGGTACCGCTCAACCAGGTATCGAACGTCAACGTCGAAGACTCCCGGACGCTGACCGTGACGCCCTGGGAAAAGGAGATGGTCCCGGTCATCGAGAAAGCCATCATGACGTCTGATCTTGGCCTCAACCCGGCGACGGCGGGTACCGTCATCCGGGTGCCGCTGCCGCCGCTCACCGAAGAGCGTCGCAAGGACATGATTCGGGTCGTGCGTAACGAAGCCGAGGGCGGCCGCATTGCGGTCCGCAATATCCGCCGCGATGCTATCCACGACGTCAAGGACCTGATGAAGGAGAAGATGATCGGCGAGGATGACGAGCATCGCGCCGAGGATGAAATCCAGGTCATCACCGACAAGTACATTGCCGAGATCGACGCACTGCTCGCCGACAAGGAGAGCGAGCTGATGGAAATCTAGACAAGACGCCCGAGACCGTCTTGTCTTGCCCATGGCTGCCGCTACCAACATACCGACCCACGTCGCCATCATCATGGATGGCAACGGGCGCTGGGCGCGACGGCGGTCGCTGCCGAGGCATGCCGGGCATCGCTCGGGAGTTGCTTCGGTTCGTCGCAGCGTCGAGCTCGCAGTAGAGCGCGGCGTCGAGTACCTGACGCTGTTCGCGTTCAGCAGCGAGAACTGGTCGCGCCCGCGTGAAGAAGTCAGCAAGTTGATGAGCCTGTTCGTCGAGGCGCTGCAACGAGAAGTCGACGAGCTGCATCGTAATAATGTACGACTCGAATTTATCGGGGCCCGCGACCAACTGCAGTCCGGACTCGTCGAGAAAATCGAGTCTGCGGAAGCGCACACGGCCGCAAACACCGGGCTACGGCTCCTGGTCGCAGTGGCTTACGGCGGGCGCTGGGACATCGTGGAAGCGTCCCGGACGGTCGCTGCGCAGGTTGCAGAGGGCTCTCTGGCGGTGGAAGACATCGACGCCGAAACGTTCGCGGCCGGATTGCAGCTTTCCGGGCTGCCGGACCCGGATCTATTGATCCGTACCGGTGGAGAGCGGCGCATCAGCAATTTTCTGCTGTGGAACCTGGCCTATGCGGAGCTGTTCTTCTGCGACACGCTGTGGCCGGATTTCGGCGACGAGGAGTTCGACGCGGCGCTGGCCTATTTCGCCAAGCGCCAACGCAGGTATGGCCATACGGGCGAACAGATGGAGGCAGCGGGCTGATGAAACAACGCGTCATTACTGCTCTTGTCGCGCTCGCCGTGTTGCTGACCGTGCTGTTCTACGCGCCACGAGAGGTCGCCCTCGGCGCCATCGCTCTCGTGATGCTCGCCGGCGCCTGGGAATGGTCGGGATTCTTCGACGGCGCGAGCAGTGCGGTGCGCGCCGTCTATGTGGCGCTGATCGGCGCCCTGCTGGCCGCCGTAACGCTGCTCGACGTCGACGCCAGCCTGGTCTTCCAGGTTGCACTCGGCTGGTGGCTGGTGGCGCTCGGCTGGACGTTTTTCTTTCCTACCCCGATTCCGGCGGTCGTCCGCTGGCTGTCCGGCGCCCTCGTGCTCGTGCCGCTTTACGTGGCGTTGATCGTTCTCTACCAGGCCGCGCCGGAACTGCTGCTGTTCGCGCTGCTCATCGTCTGGGTCGCGGACTCGGGCGCGTTCTTTGCCGGCAAGTTTCTCGGTCGCGTGAAACTCGCCCCCGATATCAGCCCCGGCAAGACCTGGGAAGGCGTCATCGGCGGCCTGCTGGCGGTCGTGTTGCTAACGCTGCTGCGGACGACCTGGGCGGATACCGACCTCGCGGTATTTATTCCGTTTTGCCTGGCCGTGGCGTCGCTGTCGATTGTCGGCGATCTTACGGTCAGCATGTTCAAGCGCACGGCCGGGCTCAAGGACAGCGGCAACCTGTTCCCCGGGCACGGTGGCGTGCTGGATCGAATCGACAGCATCGCGGCTGCCGCGCCGTTGTTCGCGCTGGGTGTCGGCTGGGTGGGGCTGAGCTGATGCTGCGTTCAGGTTTTGTTCATTTTCGCCGACCCAGACTGGCGGGAACTGCCGGGTTCGCGCTTAGTCAACATACTGCTGAGTGGCTTGCACCGCTGGGACGTGCATAGATGGTCGATTTTCTGACAAGTCTGCTGGCATTTATCGTGGCGATCAGCGTGCTCGTGGCTATCCACGAGTACGGTCACTACATCGTGGGCCGCTGGGCGGGCATGAAGGTGCTGCGTTTCTCCGTCGGTTTCGGCAGGCCCATCTGGACCTGGGTGCGCGGCGCAGACCGCACTGAGTACTGTATCTCGGCGATCCCGCTCGGCGGTTACGTGCGTTTTCTCGACAGCCGCGAAGGGCCCATCCCGCCCGAAGACGAGGGTCGCGCATTCAATCACAGACCGGTACCCGCGCGTATTGCGGTGCTCTTCGCCGGGCCCCTGTTCAATTTCCTGTTCGCGATCTTCGCTTACTGGTTGCTGTCCATGGACGGCGTACCCGCGCTCAGGCCCGCCGTCGGTGAAGTCACGCCGCAGTCGTACGCGGCCGACGCGGGGCTCGAGACCGGCGACCAGATCGTGGCGGTGGGGGATACGCCGACGGAGAGCTGGCAACAGGCCCTGATGGCGATGTTCGACACCATGGTGGCCGATGGCCGCATCCCCATGACGCTCGAAAGCCAGGATGGCCGCCAGCGAGAGGCGGTTATCCAGGTCGGCAGCGACTCGGCGCGCTTGACCGAACCCGGCTTGCTCTTCGACGGCATCGGCTTCCTGCCCGGTGCGCCGCCTGCCGTTCTCGATGATCCGATTGAGAACGAAGCAGCGCAGCGAGCGGGCTTGCGCAAAGGCGATCGGATTGTCTCTGTCGACGGCACGCCCGTACTTGGCTTTGGCGATCTCGTTGCGGCGGTCACCGATCGCCCGGGCGATCGGATCGACGTAGGCGTCGTCCGCGATCAGCGACTCGAGAAATTCAGCCTCGTCATCGGCACGCGCGAAGTCGAGGGGGCGACTACCGGTTTCCTCGGCGTCAGGGCGCTGCTCGATGAGCTCGGGCCGGCGCAGGCCGTGCCGCGGGCCATCCGGGATACCTGGCAGCAGACGACGTTTACGGTTCGCATGCTCGCACGGATGGTAACCGGAGACGTGTCGTTCAAGAACGTGAGCGGTCCGATTAACATTGCCCAGTTTGCGGGTGATTCCGCGCAGCGCGGCCTGCGGTATTTCCTGGGTTTCCTGGCCATGATCAGTATCAGCCTGGGTGTGCTCAACCTGCTGCCGGTGCCGGTGCTGGATGGCGGGCAGATCGTTTACCAGACGCTGGAGTGGATCAAGGGCAGTCCGCTATCGGAGCGGGCGCAGATTCTGGGCCAGCAATTCGGCATACTTGCGCTGATATTGCTGATGAGCTTCGCCTTCTATAACGACATCGCGAGAATTCTCGGTTGAGTACTGACAACAAGAATCTTTTTTCCCGAATCCGGATTGCATTTCTGTGCCTGGTGCTGCCACTTGCAGCGCTGGCGCAGGACGATTTCGTCGTACGCGACATGCGAGTCGAAGGCCTGCAGCGCATATCCGAGGGTACGGTCTTCAACTACCTGCCCATCAACATCGGAGACACCGTCGATAAGATCCGTGTCCAGGAGGCAATCCGCTCGCTGTACCGGCAGGGCCTTTTTAACGACATCGAGATCCGGCGTGACGGTGAGACACTGGTTGTCGTCGTGCAGGAGCGCCCGTCGATCGAGAGCTTCGAAATCGAGGGCAACAAGGACATCAAGACCGAAGACCTGATGGAATCGCTGCGCGGCGTCGGCCTCGCCAAGGGCAAGACCTTCGACCCGTCGGTACTGGACGAGGTCGCCGGTTTCCTGCGCGAGCAGTACTTCGATCGCGGCAAGTACGGGGTTTCTGTCAACACATCGGTTATCGATACTCCGAACAACACGGTGCGGTTGCGCATCGATGTCAAGGAAGGCGACCGCGCCAAAATTCGCCAGGTCAATATCGTTGGCAATAACACCTTCACCGAAGACGAGATTCGGTCGGACTTCGAACTCGACACGGCGAACTGGCTGTCCTGGATTCGACAGGACGACCGCTACTCCAAAGAAGCGCTGGAGGGCGATCTCGAGAAGCTGCGTTCGTTTTACATGGACAGGGGTTATGCCGATTTCCGTGTCGATTCGACCCAGGTCGCGATCTCGCCGAACAAGAAAGACATCTTCGTCACGATCGGCATTCACGAAGGCGACCTGTATACGATATCCGACGTCAAGATTGTCGGCGATATGGTCGTGCCCGAGGCTCTGCTGCAGGCCATGGTGCTGGCCAAGCCGGGCTCGATATTCAATCAGCAGCTGCTGTCATCGTCGGCCGAGTTCATGTCTTTCAGGCTCGGTGAGCAGGGTTATGCGAACGCGGAAATCGAACCGGTCCCGGACCTCGACCATGAGAAGAAAGAGGCTGCGATCACGTTCTACGTCGATCCGAAGAGCCGCGTGTATGTGCGCCGCATCAACTTCCACGGCGTCAGTGAGGTCGATGACGAAGTCCTGCGGCGTGAAATGCGCCAGATGGAGAGCGCATACCTGTCGAATCAGCAGGTCGATCGCTCGAAAGTCCGCCTGCAACGTTTGCCCTACATCGAGGCTGTCGAGGTCACGAACACTCCGGTCCCCGGCGTTCCCGACATGGTCGACCTCGATTTCGACCTTACCTACCGAATGCCGGGGCAGTTCAGCGGCGGTATCGGCTACTCCGAGTCTCAGAAGCTGATACTGAACGGCAGTATCGTGCACACCAACTTCCTGGGAACGGGTAATCGCGTTGCGCTCGAGGCCTCGTCCGGCCGCTTCCAGAAGTTCTACAGCCTGTCGCACACGGATCCGTATCGCACCATGGACGGCGTGAGCCGCACGGTCAGCCTCAATTACCGTGACATCACGCAGTTCACGTCGGCGTCGTCGGACTTCTCAACGACCAGTGGCGGTCTGACCGTGAATTACGGTTACCCGATCACGGAATTCCAGACCGTGTCATACGGTCTTTCGTACCAGCGGGCCGAGTTGCTGGCGTCGGAGTCGAGCACGCAGCAGGCGCAGGACTGGGTCCTGAACAACGGTGACACCTTCATCGAAGACACCGGCGCGGGCTTCTCCTTCTTCGGGACCGAATTCGACACCCTCGAACTGCAGCTGGGCTGGACGTTCGACAGCCGCAACCGCGCCCTGTTCGCCAACCGCGGCATGCGGCAGTCGCTGTTTTTCGGTATGGCGATCCCGGGGAGTGACGTCGAGTACTACCAGGCGCGCTATAACTTTACACAATACATCCCGATCTGGGGTAAGTGGGTCGGCCGAATCAACGCCGAGCTCGGCATCTCCGAAGCGATGGGCGACACGACGGCAACGCCGCCCTACAAGCAGTTTTTCGGCGGCGGTCCGTCGTCGGTGCGTGGTTTCAGGGAGTCGTATCTCGGGCCGCGTGACAGCTTCGGCAATCCCTATGGCGGCAACGTGTTGGTTGCCAGTCAGCTAGAGCTTATAATCCCGCTCCCGGAGAAGTGGTCAAACCAGGCTCGTGCCGCCATTTTCTACGATATCGGCAACGTGTTTAACAACGGCGAAGTCGATTTCACCGACAAGCTGGGATCTCCCATCGAGTACAAGCCGGATCTGGAGGATCTTCGTGCATCGGTTGGTATTGGCGTACAATGGCTCGCGCCGCTCGGGTTGTTCCGGTTCAGTTATGCGTACCCGCTGAATGAGTACAGGGGTAACGACAGGTATTACGGAGACGAAATCGAACGATTCCAGTTCTCCATTGGTCAAGCGTTTTAAGGAATAGGTTCTTTTTATGAGTTTCGTAAAGCAACAGGTTTACAGGGTGGTCGTCGCCGTAGCACTCGTGGCGGCTGTCGCGGTTCCGGCCGCTGCCCAGGAACTGAAGATCGGCGTGGTGAACATCCCGGCGCTCATGCAGCGTGCGCCGCAGACGAAGGCCGCGATGGATGCGCTGCAGGAAGAATTCGCACCGCGTCAGCGCGAGATCCTCGCCAAGCAGAAGGAGTTCGAGGAACTCGGCACCAAGTTCCAGAAGGACTCGGCAGTCATGGGCGAAACCGAGCGCCGCAACATGGAAAAGGAACTGCGTGACCTGCAGCGCGAGGTGGCGCGCCTGCAGAACGAGTACCAGGAAGACCTCAACCTGCGCCAGAACGAGGAGATGAGCAATCTCCAGGTTTCGCTGCTGCAGGAAATCCAGGCCTATGCGTCTGCGCAGGGCTTCGACCTGATCGTCGGTGACGGCGTGCTCTATGCGAGCGGCACGGTGAATGTCACCGAAGACGTGCTGCGCGCTGTCGAGAGCAATTTTCAGGCCGCCAACGCAACGCCATAGTTGGTCGCTCATGGCGGTCAGCCTCGGAGAACTCGCAGAGCGATTCGGGTGTGAGTTAATTGGCGACCCGACGGTCGAGGTGACTCGGCTCGGGACACTGGCCGGCGCCGGACCCGATGCGCTGAGCTTCCTGACCAGCGATGCCTACAGAAAGCAGCTGCCCTCGACGAGGGCGGCTGCTGTCATTTTGCGGGCCAGTGATGCGGATGACTGCCCAGTCGCCGCGCTGGTCAGCGACGATCCTTATGCGAGCTACGCGCGCATGGCCGCGGCGGTTTGCCCGCCACCCGCCTACGAGCCGGGCATCCATGCATCGGCGGTGGTCGCCGGGTCGGCGACCGTTGCGTCAAGCGCGCACGTCGCGGCCAATGCCGTCATCGAAGACGACGTCACCATCGGCGCAAATACCTACATCGGCCCGGGCGTGGTTGTCGGGCCGGGTTGCAATATCGGCAGCGACTGCCGGGTACTGGCCAACGCAACCCTCGTGCGCGCGGTGACGACCGGTGATCGCTGCATATTTCACTCCAACTCGGTTATCGGCTCCGACGGTTTCGGCAATGCGATGACGCCTGACGGCTGGCTCAAGGTTCCCCAGGTTGGCGGTGTACGTATCGGCGATGACGTCGAGGTCGGGGCGAATTCAGCGATCGACTGCGGCGCCGTCGGCGACACCGTCATCGGCAACGGCGTTCGGCTCGACAACCAGGTGCACATTGCGCACAACGTCGAGGTCGGCGACCACACGGCAATGGCGGCATTCGTGGGCATATCCGGCAGCGTCAAGATCGGCAAACGCTGCATGTTCGCGGGAATGGCCGGTGTAGCCGGTCACCTGGAAATCTGCGACGACGTCGTCATACTCGGCAAGGGCATGGTCAGCAAGAGCATCAGGAAACCCGGTGCTTACGCGGGCAAATTCCCGGTCGAAGACGCGCGTACGTGGAATCGCCGTGTTGCATCGCTGCGCCGCCTCGATAAACTGCAAAGCCGCGTCAGCGAACTTGAGAAAAAGAAACAATGACGACTTACGAGTATCCGCTCGATGTCGAGGCCATAAAAGCACTGCTGCCGCACCGCGCCCCGTTCCTGATGATCGACGAGGTCATCGAGTGCACGCCGAACGAGTCCGTAACAGCGATCAAGCACGTATCGGCGGACGAGCCGCACTTTGCGGGACACTTTCCCGGCAACCCGGTGCTGCCCGGCGTGCTGATCGTCGAGGCGATGGCGCAGGCGGGCGGCGTGCTCTCGCACATCAGCAACGGCGACCTCGAACCGAAACCGCTCTACATGCTGGCCAGGGTCGAAGATGCCCGATTCCGTCGCCCGGTCGTGCCCGGCGAGCGTCTGCAGCTGCAAGTTGTTGCCGATAAAGTCAGGCGCGGCATGTGGTGGTACAAGTGTGAAGCGCAGGTCGGCGATGAGCTGGTAGCTTCCGCGACCGTGATTTGCGCACCCGGTGGAGACAAGGCGTGATTCATCCTACAGCAATCATTTCGGAGGCGGCCAGGCTTGCCGATGATGTCGAGGTCGGGCCGTATTCGATCATTGGCGACAATGTCGAGATCGGCCGCGGCACGCGTATCGACAGTCACGTCGTAGTTAACGGGCCGACGACGATCGGTGCCGACAATCATATTTACCAGTTCGCGTCGATCGGCGACGATCCGCAGGACAAGAAATACGCGGACGAGCCAACGACGCTGCAGATCGGCGATCGCAACACGATTCGCGAATTCTGCACAATCAGCCGCGGCACGACCCAGGACAAGGGCGAAACGATACTCGGCGACGATAACTGGATCATGGCCTACGTGCACATTGCGCACGACTGTGTGATCGGTAACAAAACGATCATGGCCAACAACGCGACGCTGGCCGGTCACGTGCACGTGGGCGACTGGGTCATATTCGGCGGCTTCTCGGGCGCGCACCAGTTTTGCAAGGTCGGTGCGCACGCGTTCGTCGGAATGTATGCCGGCGTCAACCGCGACGTGCCCGCCTATGTGACGGTCTCGGGTACGCCTGGCACGCCGCGCGGCATCAACAGCGAAGGTCTCAAGCGGCGTGACTTCAGTGCGGAGCAGATCCGCAATATCAAGGACGCTTACCGGCTGGTCTACCGCAAGGGCCTGAAGCTGTCCGAAGCAATCGAAGAGATCGCTGCCCGCAGCGAGTCGCAGCCGGAATTGCGGCTCTTTCTCGACTCGTTGCGGTCCTCTGATCGCGGCATCGTTCGCTAGGGCTTTCCGTATGCGCATTGGACTGGTTGCTGGCGAGGCATCCGGAGACCTGCTGGGCGCCGGGCTGATCCGCGCCGTTCGCGAGCGCATCCCTGACGCGACCTTCGAGGGCGTGGCTGGACCCGCCATGGTCGACGCGGGCTGCGAGGCGTGGGCCGCCGCCGAGGAACTGGCCGTTATGGGGCTGATCGAGCCGCTGGCGCATATTCCGCGATTACTGCGACTGCGACGGTCGCTGGCGCAGCGCTGGATCGCTTCGCCACCCGATGTGTTCGTCGGCATCGACGCGCCCGATTTCAATTTCGGCCTCGAGATCAAGCTGCGCAAAGCCGGCATCCGCACCGCGCACTACGTTAGCCCCACGGTGTGGGCGTGGCGGTCCGGCCGGATCAAGACGGTCCGCAAGGCGGCTGACCTCGTGCTCTGCATCCTGCCTTTCGAGAAGGCCCTGTATGACGAGGAGGGCATCGACGCCGTTTTCGTCGGCCATCCCAAAGCGTCGAGCCTGCCCACGGACATCGACATTCACTCGGTGCGTGAACTGCTCGACCTCGGCGAGGAACCGGTCGTCGCGATCCTGCCCGGCAGCCGCATGAGCGAGGTATCGCGCCTGGGACCGACCTTCGCGATGACAGCGAAAATATTGCTGGCGCAAAAACCCGAACTTAACTTCGTCACGCCGGTCGCAACGCCGAAGTTGCGGCCTGTGATCGAAGCCCAGTTGGAAGCGGCGGGAGTGGCCGCGAGTTTTCGCCTGATCGACGGCGATTCGATCGAAGCCATGTCGGCAGCCGACGTCGTATTGCTCGCGTCCGGTACGGCGGCGCTGGAGTCGGCCCTGCTGTGCAGGCCGACGGTGGCCGCTTACGCGATCTCCGGGCTCGGGGCTGCCATCGTGCGCATGATTGGAGGCATCAAGACCCCCTACGTCACGATACCCAACCTGCTGACCGACGAACCGCTGATACCCGAGTTCATCCAGGATGACGTCAAACCCGAGGTTCTGGCCCAGGCAGTCCGTGAACTGCTCGAAGACCCGGAGCGGCGCGCCGAGATCGGCCGCCGATTTGCTACACTGCGGGAAAACCTGGCGCTCGGCGCCGACGACCGCGCCGCCGAAGCCATCATAGATCTCGCTACCTGACCGCTACCAGATTCGATGCAGCAACCGCAGCTCTTCCGCTTCCAGGGCCCCGTCGCCGGTGTCGACGAGGCGGGCCGCGGGCCGCTCGCCGGGCCGGTCGTGGCGTCAGCCGTGATCCTGGCTGAGGAAACGTCGATTGCCGGGCTGGACGATTCGAAGAAGCTCGGGGCCAAGCGCCGCGACGAACTGTCCACGGAGATTAAAGCGCGGGCGCTTGCCTGGTCGGTCGCCTGGTGCGATGCGGCGGAGATCGACGCCGTCAACATACTCGCGGCCACGATGCTTGCAATGCGACGCGCCGTGCTCGGGCTGAGCGTCTTCCCGACCGCGATCCAGGTCGATGGCAATCGCCTGCCGGACCTGCGTTTCAATGGCCGCTGCATCGAAGGCGAGGCGATCGTCGGCGGCGACAGCAAGGTGCCTGCGATCAGTGCCGCCTCGATCATCGCCAAGACCACGCGCGATGCGATCATGGAGCGCATGGACAGCCTCTACCCGGGTTATGGGTTCAAGCGCCACAAAGGGTACGGAACCGAGGTGCATCGGGAACGATTGCGGCAAATAGGGCCCTGCGACCAGCACCGACGCAGCTTCGCGCCCGTGAGGATGGCCGGATGAGCGGGGCATTCGTCCACCTGCACCTGCACACCGAGTACTCGCTGGTCGATAGCACCGTGCGCATCGCCCAGCTCATGGAACGCTGCGCCGCGGACGGCATGCCGGCGGTTGCGCTGACTGACCAGAACAACCTGTTCGGCATGGTCAAGTTTTACCGCAAGGCCATCGCGGCAGGCATCAAGCCGATCATCGGGGCCGATCTGCGCATCGCCAACGAGGACGATGCTGCACGGCCCTGGCATCTTGTCGTGCTGTGCCAGGACCTGGCGGGTTATCGCAACCTGTCGCGGCTGCTGACACGGGCATACCTCGAGGGGCAATCGCGGGGTGAGCCCCTCGTGCACCGCGACTGGCTGACGGCCGACAGTTGCGCCGGTCTGATCGCGCTGTCCGGCGGCCTGCACGGCGACGTCGGCCATGCGCTGCACAACGACCACTACGACCTGGCGCAGTCCCTGCTTGACGGTTGGCAGGCGATCTTCGGTGATCGCTATTACCTGGAACTGATCCGCACCGGCCGATCGGGCGAGGAAGATTACGTGCAGGCCAGCCTGACCCTGGCCAGCGATACGCGCACGCCGGTCGTCGCGAGCAACGACGTCCGTTTCGTCGATCGTGACGACTACAACGCCCACGAGGCGCGTGTTTGCATCCACGACGGGCGCACGCTGGACGATCCCGACCGGCCGCGCAACTACAGTGACGAGCAGTATTTCAAGAGTAGCGCAGAGATGGCGAAGCTGTTCGCGGATATCCCGGCTGCGCTAGAAAATGCAAGCGAGATCGCGAGGCGCTGTTCCCTGGCGCTCGAACTGGGCAAAAGCGTGCTGCCGGCGTTCCCGGTTCCCGACGGCCAGGATGAAGAGGAGTTCCTCGAAGCCGAGGCCCGGCGCGGGCTCGAGAAGCAGCTCGAACGCATCTTCGAGACGCAGGACGTAGCCGCCAAAGAACGCGACGCAACCAGCGCGCCGTACTTCGAGCGTCTCGACATTGAACTCGACGTCATCCGGGGCATGGGTTTCCCGGGCTATTTCCTGATCGTTGCTGACTTCATTCGCTGGGCCCGCGAGAACGATATCCCGGTCGGGCCCGGCCGCGGTTCGGGCGCCGGCTCGCTCGTTGCCTGGGTGCTCGGCATTACCGATCTCGACCCGCTCGAGCATGACCTGCTGTTCGAGCGCTTCCTGAACCCCGAACGCGTATCCATGCCGGACTTCGATATCGACTTCTGCATGGAGGGCCGCGACCGGGTGATCGAGTATGTCGCCGCTCGCTACGGCAGGGACCAGGTGGCCCAGATCATCACGTTCGGCACCATGGCGGCGAAGGCCGTGATCCGCGACACGGGCAGGATACTCGGCCAGCCTTACGGGTTCGTCGACCGCATCGCCAAGCAGGTGCCGTTCGAGATCGGCATGACGCTGGACAAGGCGCTCGATCAATCCGACGAGCTTGCGACGATGTACCGCGACGACGAGGAAGTCGCCGCAATCATCGACCTCGCGAAGTCCCTGGAGGGGCTTGCGCGCAACGCCGGCAAGCACGCCGGCGGCGTCGTTATCGCGCCAACCCGCCTGACGGATTTCACGCCGCTCTACTGTGAAGACGGCGGTAGCCATGTCATTACGCAGCTGGACAAGGACGACGTCGAGGCTATCGGCCTGGTCAAATTCGATTTCCTCGGGCTCAAGACCCTGACGATCATCGACTGGGCGGAGAAGATCGTCGCCGAGGCGCATCCCGACATCGAACTCGACGTCAGCCGCATCCCGGACCGGGACCCGAAGACGTTCGAGCTGCTGCGCAGCACCGAGACCGCCGCGGTATTCCAGCTCGAATCGACGGGCATGCGCGACCTGATCAAACGCATGCGCCCGGATCGTTTCGACGACCTCGTGGCGCTTGTGGCGCTGTTCCGGCCCGGCCCGCTGCAATCGGGCATGGTGGATGATTTCATCACTCGTCGGCACGCCACCAACAAGGACGACATCGACTATCTGCATCCGGATCTCAAGCCGGTACTCGAGGAGACTTACGGCGTCATCCTCTACCAGGAGCAGGTCATGCAGATCGCGCAAATCCTCGCGGGCTACACGCTGGGCGGCGCCGACCTGCTGCGCCGCGCGATGGGCAAGAAGAAGCCCGAGGAGATGGCCAAGCAGCGCGAGGTGTTCGTCACCGGCGCGACGGAGCGCGGCGTGGCCGAGCAGACCGCCACGCGCATATTCGACCTGATGGAGAAATTCGCGGGTTACGGGTTCAACAAGTCGCATTCGGCGGCCTATGCCGTCCTGGCCTACCAGACGGCCTATCTGAAAGCGCACTTCCCGGCTGCTTTCATGGCGGCCGTAATGAGTGCCGATCTCGACAACACCGACCGGCTCGTCACTCTGAAAGATGATTGCCGCCAGCAGGGCCTGCAGATCGTTGCGCCGAGCGTTAACGGTTCCGCCTATGCGTTTTCGGTCGCCGACGACCAGACGATTCTCTACGGTCTTGGCGCAATCAAGGGTGTCGGCCACTCGGTCGTCGACGCGATTATCGCCGAGCGCGAAGCGAGCGGACCGTATTCAAATCTGAGCGAGTTTTGCCGCCGCGTTGGTCACGACAAGATCAATCGCCGCGCCGTCGAGGCCATGATCAAGGCTGGTGCAATGGGCGATTTCGGCCTGTCGCGCCGCGCGTTGATGGAGCAGGCGCCCGAAGCGCTGGCGAGCGCGGACCAGGCCGCACGCGCCGAGGCGGCCGGGCAGAACGACATGTTCGGGCTGGAAACGCCGCCGCCGGTCAACGATGCGCCGGTTGCCGTCGACCTGCCGGAGTGGCCCGAGCAGCAGTTCCTGCGCCAGGAGAAGGAGGCGCTGGGCCTGTACCTGACCGGGCACCCGTTTGACGCGGTCCGGCGCGATGCCATGGCATTCGTCGACGGCAAGCTCTCGGACCTGCTGGCAGAGCCGCCGCCGCAGTCGACGAAGGGTGAGCGCAACTACGCCCAGGCCCAACGCGAAGTCACGGTGGCCGGATTGATTGCCGACATTCGCAGGCGCGGGAACCGGGTCAGTGTCGTCCTCGACGACGATACGGGACGCATGGAGATCGGTTTCTTCAGCGAGGCATTCCAGGAATTCCGGCATCTGCTCGCCAAGGACCAGATCGTTGTTATCAGCGGGGGGCTGCGCTACGACGAGTTTCTGTCGAACTGGACGGTGAATGCGAAGCAGGTCACCGATATCGATCGCGTCATCGAAAGCCGGGCGCAGAGCATCGTGCTGAGCCTTGAGCCGAACGGCAAGGGCCGGTCGCTGCTGGTGGAATTGCACGATGCCTTGTTGCCGCATCGTGAGGGCAACTGTGACGTGTCGGTGCAGTACATCGGCGAATCGGCGTCGGCGCGGCTGAAACTGGGCCCGGAATGGACGGTCAAGCCGTGCAAGGAACTGCGCGACAAGCTGACGGAGCTGCTCGGCAGCAAGAATGTCCGCATGCTGTACGCACCGGGTCGAGAAATCAGGTAAGGTGCGGGTTGCGGCCACGGATAAAGACCTGGTATGGATCTGAAATTCCTTGAATTTGAACAACCTATCGCCGAACTCGAAGCTAAAATCGAGGAGCTGCGGTTCGTTGGCGATGACTCCGAGATCAACATCAACGAGGAGGTCGCTCGCCTGCGCAGCAAGAGCGAATCGCTCACCAAGAGCATTTTCGCGAAGCTCAGCGCCTGGCAGATTGCCCAGGTCGCGCGGCACCCGATGCGCCCGTATACCGCCGACTACCTCGAGCTGATCGCGCCCGATTTCCAGGAACTCCATGGCGACCGCATGTATGCCGACGATCCCGCCATCATCGGCGGCATCGGGCGGCTGGACGGGCGGCCTGTCATGTTCATCGGTCACCAGAAAGGGCGTGATACCAAGGAGCGCGTGCGCCGCAATTACGGCATGCCAAAGCCGGAAGGCTACCGCAAGGCGCAGCGCCTGATGCGCATGGCCCAGAAGTTCTCGCTGCCCATCGTTACGCTGATTGACACGCCCGGCGCCTACCCGGGCGTTGGTGCGGAGGAACGTGGTCAAAGTGAGGCCATTGCTTACAGCCTCTACCTGATGGCGGGTCTCAAGACACCGATCATCAGCGTCGTCATCGGCGAGGGCGGCTCGGGTGGAGCGCTGGCGATCGGCGTTGGCGACCGCCTGCTGATGATGCAGTACGCGATCTACTCGGTAATCTCACCGGAGGGCTGCGCCTCGATCCTGTGGAAGAGCGCCGAGAAGGCCGAGGACGCGGCCGAAGCTATGCGCATCACGGCAGATCATCTGAACAAGTTCGGCCTTGTCGACGAGGTCCTGCCCGAACCGCTCGGCGGCGCGCACCGCAACCCGCAGGATGCGGCCGACGTTATCCGCAACGCCATCCTCAAGAACCTCGAGGAGCTTGACGCATTGTCGGTCGATCAGCTGTTGGAGAATCGCCAGCGCCGGCTCGCGAGCTTCGGCCAGTTCAAGGAAGCGTGAGCTTCAGCCGGGACAGCCTGCTCCGCAAGCTGGAGGGGCTGGCGCAACTGGCGGGATCGCCCGAACGCCTCGTTATCGCCTACAGCGGCGGCCTCGACTCCGAAGTCCTGCTACACACGCTGGTCGACCTGCGCGAAGCGTTCGGGGCCGACCTGCTTGTCCTGCATGTTGACCACGGCCTCCAGGCCGAGTCGCAGCGCTGGGCCGCCCGCTGCGAGGAACGTGCGGCGGAGCTGGGTGTCGAGAGTCGCACGCTCAGGGTCGACGTCGATACCGCTGCGGGGCAGGGCACGGAAGCCGCAGCCCGCGAGGCCCGCTATGCCGCGTTCCGGTCCGAGGTGCAGCATGGTGACTGGCTGCTGTCGGCGCACCATAAGGACGACCAGGCCGAGACCCTGCTGCTGAACCTGCTGCGCGGCAGCGGTCCCGCCGGACTCGCCGGAATTGGCGAAGTGCAGCCCTTCGGTCCGGCGTGGCTCGTGCGGCCCCTGTTGTCCTACTCCCGCGAAGAACTGCACCAGTACGCGCAGTCACACGAACTGGACTGGATCGACGACCCGTCGAACGAAGACTGCAAGTTTGACCGCAATTACCTGCGTCACGAGGTGTTCCCGGTGCTGCGGGCGCGCTGGCCTGACGCGAGCGGTCGGTTGCGTCAGAGTGCGATGCTCGCGAGTGAGGCGGCGCTGCTGCTCGACCACCTTGCAGACGCCGACCTGGGGACGCTCGGGCGGCGTCCGGATCGGCTGTCGCTTTCCGGTCTGCGCGCGCTCGACGCTGAGCGCCAGCGCAATCTGCTGCGCTATGCCGTCCGCGAACTCGGCTTGCCGGCGGTTCCGGCGCCGGCGTTGCGGAGCATCATCACCGACCTGTTGCCGGCTCGGCAGGACGCGCAGCCCGTGGTGCGGTGGGACGGCGCCGAAGTTCGCCGCTATCGTGACCGGGTCTATTTGCTGCCGCAAAGCGCCGAGCCGGCGCCAATGGCGGCGCGACGCATTGAATCCGGTTGGGTTGAACTGGGTGCAGGCATGGGTCTGCTACGGCTCGAGAACGATGCGGATACCGGCCTGGCGGATGCCGTCGTTGCCGCGGGCCTAGAGGTCCGTCAGCGGCAGGGTGGTGAAGAAATTAAGCTGGCGGGTCAACGGCATACGAAGAAACTCAAGAAGTTACTTCAAGAAGAAGGGGTGGTGCCCTGGATGCGCGATCGCGTGCCGTTACTGTATTCGGGCGGCCGGCTGGTGGCCGTCGCCGACCTGTGGATCGCGGAAGGCGCCGTCAGCGCGCCTGGCAGCGCCATTCACTGGGACGATCGCCCGGCGTTGCATTGACCGACAAACGCTGCGATTTCGTTGTGTCCGGGCAGGGGTTCTGTTAACTTTTAAAACCGTCTTTAATCCAACGACGGCGCGCATTTCCAAGGGTTGGAGAAGAGCACTGAACCTGATTCAAGGTGCTTTTGATCCAGCCCTTTGTTGTTTCCGCCGACGACAGGCGAGTCCATGACATCGTATGTTTTTATCACCGGCGGGGTAGTTTCATCGCTTGGCAAGGGCATCACGTCCGCCTGCCTGGGCGCCATTCTCGAGGCGCGCGGGCTGACTATCAGCATGATCAAGCTGGACCCCTACATCAACGTGGATCCGGGCACGATGAGCCCCTTCCAGCACGGCGAGGTATTCGTTACCCATGACGGGACCGAGACCGATCTGGATCTTGGGCATTACGAGCGCTTCGTGCGCACGGCCAGGGGCGGTCGGCACAGCAACTACACCACCGGGCGCATTTACGAGAGTGTCATTGCCAAGGAGCGCCGCGGCGACTACCTCGGGGCCACGGTGCAAGTGATTCCGCACATCACCGACGAGATCAAGGATAGCGTGCGCAAAGGCGCTGGCGACGCCGATGTTTGCCTCGTCGAAATAGGTGGCACTGTCGGTGACATCGAGTCGCTGCCGTTTCTCGAGGCGATTCGCCAGATGGGTGTGGAAATGGGGCACGACAAAGTGATGTACGTGCACCTCACGCTGGTGCCGTTCATCCCCACGTCCTCGGAGATCAAGACCAAGCCCACGCAGCACTCGGTCAAGGAACTGCGCTCGATCGGTATCCAGCCGGATATCCTCGTGTGCCGTTCGGAGGACCCGCTCCCCGAGGAGCAGCGCAGGAAGATCGCATTGTTTACGAACGTGCCCGCCAATGCCGTACTGTCGGCCTACGACGCCGACGACCTGTACAAGATTCCGGCGATGATGCACGAGCAGGGCTTCGATCAGATCGTTGCGAAACAACTGGGTCTCGACCTGCCGCCGGCCGACCTTAGCGAATGGGACGCCATCGTCGAAGCCAAGCAGAATCCGACGGCCGAGGTCGACATCGCGATGGTCGGCAAGTACATGGACCTGAAGGACTCGTACATTTCGCTCGTTGAGGCGTTACAGCACGGCGGCATCCACACGCGGACGCGGGTCAATATTCACTTCTTCGAGTCCACCGATCTCGAGGAGCAGGGGTTCGACCGGTTGCGCGAAATGGACGGCATCGTCGTACCGGGCGGCTTCGGCGACCGCGGTATCGAAGGCAAGATCGAGGTCGTGCGCCTGGCGCGCGAAAACGGCATTCCCTATCTCGGCATCTGCCTCGGCATGCAGGTGGCCGTTATCGAGGCCGCGCGCAACCTGGCCGGCCTGGACGGCGCCATGAGCACCGAGTTCAACAAGAGCACGCCACACCCGGTCGTCGCCCTGATAACCGAATGGCAGGACGATAGCGGTGAGGTCGAACAACGCGACGAAGGGTCGGACATGGGCGGCACCATGCGCCTGGGCGCGCAGCAGGTAAGCCTGGTCGAAGGTTCGCTCGCTGCCGAGATGTATGGCGCGACATCGATCGAGGAGCGCCACCGGCATCGTTACGAGGTGAACAACAATTACCGGGCCCGCCTCGAGCAGGCTGGTCTGCGGTTCTCGGGCCTGTCGGTCGACGATCTCGTGGAGATGGTGGAGATTCCCGATCACCCGTGGTTCCTGGCCAGCCAGTTCCACCCCGAGTTCACCTCGAACCCGCGCGACGGGCACCCCTTGTTCAAGGGCTTCATCTCCGCCGTGCGGAGTTACCGCGAGGGGGAGCTGCCGGAGGTGGCCGAGGCATGAAGATTGGCAGTTTCGAGGTTGGCAACGACCAGCCGCTGTTCCTGATCGCCGGGACCTGCGTCGTCGAGAGTGAACAGATGTCGATCGATACAGCCGGTACGCTCAAGGAAATCTGTACAGGTCTTGGCGTGCCGCTGATCTACAAGTCCTCGTTCGACAAGGCGAACCGCAGTTCGGCTGGCAGTTTTCGCGGCCCGGGCATGGAAGAGGGGTTGCGGATCCTCGGTGAAGTCGGGCGCCAGCTCGATGTGCCCGTGCTCACCGACGTGCACGAAGATACGCCGATGGACGAAGTGGCGGACGTTGTCGACGTGCTGCAGACGCCCGCGTTCCTGTGCCGCCAGACTAATTTCATCCTGCGAGCAGCCAGCGCCGGCAAGCCCGTGAACATCAAGAAAGGCCAGTTCCTGTCGCCGTGGGAAATGCAGAACGTGGTCGACAAAGCGAAATCAACCGGTAACGAAAACATCATGGTCTGTGAGCGAGGATTCTCGTTCGGATACAACAACCTGGTGTCGGACATGCGCAGCCTCGCCGTGATGCGCGGTACCGGCTGCCCGGTGGTCTTTGACGCCACGCACTCGGTGCAGCTGCCGGGCGGCAAGGGCACGGCCTCGGGCGGCCAGCGCGAATTCGTTCCAGTGCTGGCGCGCGCTGCGATTGCCGTGGGCGTCGCCGGCCTGTTCGCCGAAACACATCCCGACCCGGCCAACGCGCTCAGCGACGGACCGAACGCCTGGCCGCTGGGACAAATGCAAGAACTCCTCGAGACGCTCGTCGCCATCGACGGGACCGTCAAGAACAAACCCTACCTGGAAGACCAATGATCAAGATAAAGGACATTAAGGGCCGCGAGATTCTGGACTCCCGCGGCAACCCCACCGTTGAGGCAGACGTCACGCTCGATGACGGCACGGTCGCTCGTGCCGCGGTCCCCTCGGGCGCATCCACGGGCACCCGCGAGGCCGTCGAGCTGCGCGATGGCGACAAGTCACGTTACCTCGGTAAGGGGGTGCAAAAAGCGGTGACCAACGTCAATGGCGTGTTACGCGATGAGATCGTCGGCATCGAGTACCAGGATCAGCGCGCGCTCGACACGCGCATGATTGAGCTTGACGGCAGCGATAACAAGGGCAACCTGGGCGCCAACGCCTTGCTGGCTGTTTCGCTCGCGGCGGCGCGGGCGGAGGCCATGTCGAAGGGCGTTTCGCTGTTCCGGCACCTCGGCGACAGCAGCGAAATGCCCGTGCCGATGATGAACATCATCAACGGCGGCGCGCATGCGGATAACAGCGTCGACATCCAGGAGTTCATGATCCTGCCGGTCGGTGCGCCGAATTTCACCGAGGCGCTGCGCTATGGCGCCGAGATCTTCCACGCGTTGAAAGGGGTGCTGCAGGAGCAAGGCATGAACACGGCCGTGGGCGACGAGGGTGGCTTCGCGCCCAACCTCCCGTCGAACCGGGCCGCGCTTGACACGATCATGACGGCCGTAGAGCGCGCCGGCTACAAGGCCGGCGACGACATTCTCCTGGGGCTCGACGTCGCGAGTTCCGAGTTCTACAAGGACGGCGTCTATAACCTGGCCTCGGAGGGCAAGACCTACGATGCGGCGGGCTTCAGCGCGTTCCTCGCGGAGCTGGCCGATGCCTACCCGATCGTCACGATCGAGGACGGCATGGACGAGAGCGACTGGGAGGGCTGGAAGCTGCTGACCGAGGCGATCGGCGATCGCGTGCAGCTCGTCGGCGACGATCTCTTCGTCACCAACACGTCTATCCTGGCGCGCGGCATCAACGAAGAAATCGCCAATTCGATATTGATAAAACCCAATCAAATCGGTACCTTATCTGAAACTCTTGATGCAATTACTATGGCTGTGGATGCGGGCTACTCGGCCGTCATCTCGCACCGCTCGGGTGAGACCTCGGACAGCACGATTGCTGATATCGCGGTCGGAACCCGGGCAACGCAGATCAAGACCGGGTCACTGTCCCGCTCTGATCGCATTGCGAAGTACAACCAGCTGTTGCGCATCGAAGAGGAGTTGGGCGCCGAGGCAAGCTACGCCGCCCGGGAGGCGTTTTCAGTAAAAGCGCCGTAACGCTTGGGGAAGAATTGGGGTGAATGCACGCTGGATACTGGTGATGCTGGGAGCCATTGCGCTGACCCTGCAGGGGCAGCTGTGGTTCTCGGACTCGGGCTATGCCAAGACCCGTAGCCTGCGGGCCGCAGTCTCCGAGCAGATTGAACAGAACGAGGCGCTGCGCGCGCGTAACCAGGCGCTCGATGCGGAAGTCGTCAACCTCAAGCGTAGCCACGAGGCCGCCGAAGAGCGGGCGCGCACCGACCTCGGTATGATCGGCCCCGACGAAACCTTCTACCAGGTCGTGCCCGTCGCTGACGCGGCGCACTAGCGTCACCCTTGACCACCTTACCCGACTGGGCGCGCGCCAGCGGCGCGCCCGTGTGTGCCTGCCGGATACGCGGCGAGCCAGCCGATTTCCGGGTCACCGAAGTGCTCCACATCGAGTTCAGTGACGACGGTGAGCACGACTGGCTGTATATCGAGAAGACCGGCGCCAACACCGAGTGGGTTGCCAGGCAGCTGGCCCGCCATGCGGATGTTCCGGCCAGGGATGTCGGTTATGCCGGGCTCAAGGATCGGCATGCCGTCACGCGGCAATGGTTCAGCGTCCGTCGCCCCTCCGGCGAGGGTACGGACTGGGGTGTGCTCGACGTCGAGGGCGTGACGCTGCTGGAGCAGCACAGGCATCTGCGCAAGCTCAAGCGGGGCGCACACCGGGGCAACACCTTCTGCATTGCCTTGCGCGGTGACGATGTCCGGACGCATCGCGATGAACTCGTCGAGCGGCTACAGGTACTCGCCGGGCAGGGCGTGCCCAATTACTTCGGGGAACAGCGCTTCGGGCGCGACGGCGGTAATGTCGCGCTGGGTGAGGCCGTGCTCGCGGGGCGCCGGGTCTCGCGGAATCAGCGCAGCATCGGCCTCTCAGCCGTGCGCTCGTTGCAATTCAACAACGCGCTTGCTGCCCGCGTCGTGGAGGGCACCTGGAACCGTCTGCTCCCCGGGGACGTCGCCAATCTCGATGGCAGCGGCAGCGTCTTCGACGTTGACGAGGTGACCCCCGAGCTGGAACAACGTTGTGCGGACCTGGACGTTCACCCGTGCGGCGCGTTGCCGGCGCTCGAGGCCGCTGGCGTCAAGGCCGCAAGCCGGCCTTTGCGCATGCGCGTGACCGGCCTCGAATGGGAGCTCGCCCCGGACGCGCTGTGGATTGAATTTCGCCTGGGCAAGGGCAGTTTCGCGACGTCCGTCCTGCGCGAGGTTGTCGGTTTTACCTCGCTGCGTCCGGAGAAGTGACGCTGCGTCGCCCGGTCGTTGCACCTATTCCGGGATCGCGTTCAGCTGGTACATCGCAGCGAGGATCGGCGGCACGTCGATGCCGATACGGCCGATCCATTTGTAGAAAATGTCGGCGTGCGCGCCGCTGCGATAGAGCTTGGCGATGGAGCGGTTCACGACCAGGCGGAAGTCGGCGTCGTTGCGACGGAGGACGAGGCCGTAGGGCTCGTACGAGAAGATCTCGTTGTCCAGCGCGTAGCGCCTCGGTTCGATCGACTCGATGATCTGGCCGATGAGTACGATCTGGTCGGATGCCAACGCGTCGATCTCGCCGCGGTCCAGCATGCGCTTGCCAACGTCCCTGTCCTCGACGATCACGACCTCCGCATCGATAAGCTGGTCGTCGAGATACGCCTGCAATTCCTCGACGGTCGTCGTGCCTTTCGCGACGCCGATCTTCTTGCCGGCGAGGCCCGATATGCCCTGGATGCCGGCTGCGGCCAGCGTCATCACGCTGGCGCCGGTGACAAACGTGGGCAGCGAGAAGTCGACCTGCTCCTTTCGGGTCAGCGTGATCGTCGTCGATCCGCACTCGATGTCGATCTCACCATTAACAACTGCCGATATGCGCTGATCGGCCGGGATACGCTTGAACTTGGTCTCGATGCTCTTGTCCGGGAAGTATGCGTTGACGGCGGCGGCGATCCGGCGGCAGATATCGACCGAGTAGCCTGACGGCATGCCATCGGCGTTCTCATAGGACAACGGGCTGGCGTCAGCGCGATAGCCGATGACGAATTCGCCGGTCCTGCCGACCTTGTCGAGAGTGCCTTCCGCGGCTTCGGCCGCCGCGCTCAGACCGGTTAACAGGAAAATTGCGGCGAGGTAAAGCGGAACGGAACAGGCGCGATGGCTCATTGTTTTTCTCCACGTTGGTCGACCGCAGCATAACAAATGCCGAGCCGGGTTCTAGATATCCCCACGGTCGAGCAGCACGTATACGGCGCCCGTACCGCCGTCCACCTGCCGTGCGGATACGAACGCCAGCACCGATTCCCATTTACGCAGCCAGCGATTGACCGCACTTTTCAGTACCGGGCCTCGATGCCCCGAGCCCAGGCCCTTGCCGTGCACGATGCGCACGCAGGTCAGGCCCTGCTTGATCGAATAGTCGATGAAATCGGCAAGTCGCGGGCGCGCCTCGGCCACGGTCATGCCGTGCAGGTCGATCTCGGCCTGCACGGCGTACTTGCCGCGGGCCAGGCGTCGCATCGTGCGCTTGCCCACGTGCGGCCGGTGGTAACGCATGCTCTCGGCGTTGGCGGCCTCCATCGTGTCGATGTCGTCTTCGAGGCTCTCCCTGAGCACCTTATCTTCGTCCGCACGCGAGAAGCGCGCCTTCGGCGGCGGCTTCTTCTTCGGTTCGGGGACGCGCTCACCCGATTTAAGCGGGCGGGCGTCTGACATCGAACGGCGAAAATGCTCCACTTCGTCGTCGGTCATGTCGGATTTCTCAGGCTATGGCGCGGGGAAAACATTCAGTATAGTGAGCCCACCTCGAGGCGCAAATCACCGACCGAGTTTCATGAGAATCCTCGTTAGCAACGACGACGGCTACCTGGCCACCGGAATCAATGTCCTGACCGACGCGCTCGCAGAGATTGCGGATGTCGTCGTGGTCGCTCCCGACCGCAATCGCTCGGCAGCCAGCAACTCCCTGACGCTTACTGACCCGCTGCGAATTGCGAAGGTGGCCGAGAACCGTTACCGCGTGAACGGCACCCCGTCGGACTGCGTTCACCTGGCCCTTACCGGTTTCCTCGAGGAGGAGCCCGACCTGGTCGTATCCGGCATCAACCACGGCGCCAACCTCGGCGATGACGTGATCTATTCGGGCACCGTCGCAGCCGCGATGGAGGGGCGTTTTCTCGGTTTCCCGACGATCGCCGTATCCCTGGTCGGGCATCGGCTACGGCATTTCGATACCGCGGCCCGCGTTGCCGTGGACCTCGTGCAGCGGCTCGAGAAGGAACCGCTGCCCAAGGAGTTCATCTTTAACGTCAACGTGCCCGACGTACCGTTCGCCGAACTCAAGGGTGTTCGCGTGTGTCGCCTGGGTTTCCGCCACAAGTCGGAACCGGTCGTGAAGTCGACAGATCCCCACGGCCGCACGATCTACTGGGTGGGGCCGGCCGGCGATAGCGCCGAGTCGGGCGAAGGCACCGATTTCCACGCGCTGGAACAGGGCGCCGCCGCGATTACGCCGCTCAAGATCGACCTGACCCGACACGAGGCCCTGGCGCAGGTGGAAGACTGGCTGCGCCGTGACTAAGTTGCGCCCGAACATCGAGGGCATCGGCATGACGTCGCAGCGTACGCGCGACAGGCTCGTGCAGCGCCTCAGGGACAACGGCATCCGCAACGAGGCCGTGCTCGAGCAGATTCGCAACGTGCCGCGACACCTGTTCGTGGACGAGGCCCTGGCGAGCCGCGCCTACGAAGATACGGCGCTGCCTATCGGCCTTGGGCAGACCATCAGCCAGCCCTGGGTGGTGGCCAGGATGACCGAGGCGTTGCTCGACGGTTTTGACGGCGAGACGGTCCTCGAGATCGGGACCGGCTGCGGCTACCAGACGGCGGTGCTCGCGCCGTTCGTGAAAAAGATCTACACGGTCGAGCGCATTCCCGAATTGATGCGCAAGACGCGGCAGCGGCTTTATGACCTCGACATTTACAACGTCCAGTTTCGACCCGGCGACGGCTGGGAGGGCTGGCCCAAGTACGCGCCCTATGACGGCATTATCGTTGCGGCGGCCGCGGACACGTTGCCGGAGAAGCTGTTGCAGCAGCTCGCTCCCGGCGCGCGCATGATCATCCCGGTCGGTCGCACCGGCTACCAGGACCTGCTGCAGGTCACGCGCAGGGACGATCACTTCGAGGAAGTGTCATTGGGCGCGGTCAGTTTCGTTCCGCTCGTGCACGGCAAATGAAGCTGTTCGGCCCGCTTTACGACCGCGTTATCGAGTGGTCCCGCCATCGCTACGCGGAGCGTTACCTTGCTGCGATGAGTTTTGCCGAATCGTCCTTCTTCCCGATTCCGGTCGACGTCATGCTGGCACCGATGTGCCTTGCAGACCGGTCAAAGGCGTGGCGATTCGCAGCTATCGCGGCCATCTTCTCGGTAATCGGCGGGCTAGCCGGCTACGCCATCGGCTACGGGGCGTTTGACCTGATCCAGCCATGGTTATCGGAATCACGTTTCTGGGACGACTACGAAGCCAGCCGTGAAGCGCTGGATAAATACGGAATCTGGGTTATCTTCATCGCCGGTTTTTCGCCGTTGCCATACAAAGTCTTCACTATCGCCGCAGGCGTCGCGGTCATGAATCTGCCCGTGTTCATCATTGGTTCCATCATCGGCCGTGGTGCACGTTTTTTCCTGGTCGCGGGACTCGTGGTTCTCGGTGGCGACAAGCTTGAAGACACACTCAAACAGCATGTCGAGCGAATCGGCTGGATCGTCAGTGCGATTATCGTGATTGCGATTCTTGTCTGGTGGATGGTTCGTGGCTGATGCGGGCCGTCGCGATCGTCGTCTTCGCTTGCCTGCTGGCCGCCTGCGGCGCGCCACGCAACGCCTATGATCCCAATGCGCACATCGTGCGCGGCGGCGAGACGCTGTTCTCCATTGCCTGGCGTTACGGCAAGGACCCGCAGGACCTTGCACGCTGGAACAAGCTGGGTGACGGCTCGCTGATCCACCCGGGCGACGTCATCTACCTGACGCCATCGTCCGCGGCTGCCGCGGCGCCGAGAGGCAGCTCGAGCCGGCCCGCGCCGAAGTCGTTACCGAAAGTCCCGACCCAGCCGCCGCCGCCCTGGACCTGGCCGACGAGTGGGCGGGTCAGTGTCGAATTCGGCGGAAAACCCGGTACCGGCACTGGCATCCTGATCGACGGTAAGGCTGGCCAGTCCATAACTGCTGCGGCGTCCGGCCGCGTGGTCTACGCCGGCAGTGGACTGATCGGTTACGGGCAGCTTATTATCATCAAACATAACGACACCTACCTCAGTGCCTACGGGTACAACGCGTCGCTGCTGGTGAAAGAGGGCGAAGCAATCAATAAGGGCCAGCGCATAGCGACCATGGGAGAGGGGCCGGAACGCAAGGCGCGGCTGCATTTCGAGATCAGGCGCAACGGCAAGCCGGTTAACCCGCGGCAGTTCTTGCCGGGGAGATAACGGGTTGCCCCTTGCGACGCAGGGGGTACTGTGCGGCAAGGTCATGACAACAAGGTCGGCGGCCATTCGAGCGACCCGACACGGATCTACCTCAGCGAGATCGGCATCTCGCCACTCCTGACTGCGGACGAAGAAAAGCACTACGCGCGCCGTGCACTGCGCGGTGACGAAGCCGCGCGGCAACGCATGATCGAGAGCAACCTGCGACTGGTGGTCAAGATTGCCCGTCGCTACCTGAATCGCGGTCTGCCGCTGCTGGACCTCATCGAGGAAGGTAACCTGGGGCTGATCCACGCCGTCAAGAAATTCGATCCGGAGCGCGGTTTTCGCTTCTCAACGTATGCCACCTGGTGGATACGGCAAACGATAGAGCGCGCCATCATGAACCAGTCCGGCACGGTGCGGCTGCCCATCCACATCATCAAGGACATCAACTCCTGCCTGCGCGCCGCGCGCACCTTACGCCAGCGTCAGGACACCGAGCCCACCGCCGCGGAGATTGCGACGCACACCGGCCGGGAGGTCGCAGAGGTCGAGCGGCTGCTGTCGCTGCACAATCGCGTGACGATTCGAGCCTGTCACCGCGAGGACGAGAACGGGCCCGTGGACCGGCTCAAGGCGCGGCGCAGCGCCGAACCGTCACGGCGCGCTCACAAAGACCGGGTCGAAGACCTGGTAGAAGAATGGATCTCCCAGCTCGGAGCGAAGCAGAGGGCCGTGCTGGAGCGACGGTTCGGCCTGCACGGCTATCGCCGCGCCACGCTCGAGCAGATCGGCCAGGAGATCGGTGTGACGCGTGAGCGCGTCCGTCAAATCCAGCTCGATGCGCTCAAGACCCTGCGCGCCATGATCGAGAGTCACGGCATCTCGGGCGACGTCATCCTCGACTAGGCGTTCTTCTCGCTATCCAGGGCGCCGAGCCAGGCGGCGTCGAGCAGCGCCTGCGTGCGCTCGGTGGCCGTCATCCACTGGCCGCGCAAAGCGGGGTCGGCTGCCGCAGCCGCCATGTCCTCGAACATCAAAGCCGCGCCCGGCTTGGCCGACGGGATGGTGATGTCCTCGCGCGTTCCGCGCCCCCAGCCGCCCTTGCGATACAGGAAATCGGCCGAGCCGTCCTGGTTCTGCGACAGGAAGTCATCGATATTGATGACGCCGTCGGTGCCCGTGATGCGCAGGTCCATGACGACAGCGCCTGAGTCGAAGCCGCAATTCCAGGTGGAGCTCGAGCCGTCCGTGAAGTCGAGCACGCCCGTGCCGCTGATCGCGGCGCCGGTCTCGGCGTCGCGCCGCAGGTGCGAGCTCACGGTGTCGAGGACGACATCAGGCGGGAGATACTCGACGGCCGCGCGCATGTTGTACCAGCCGGCGTCGCCGATAGCTCCCATCGGCTCCAGCTCGGTGTTGAAGCGGATGTTGCCCCGGTCGGTGAGGTTGAACTGGAACGCGGAGGCGACCGACCAGACGAAACCCAGCCTGGCTTCACGGTTGGCCTTGATATCGTGGGTGCGCGGGTGATGTACGAAGTGCGTGCCGTCCATGAACGCGACATTGTTGTCGCGGCACGCCGCGGTAATTCGCTTGACCGACGGCAGGCTCGCGAACGGTTTCTCCCCGAGCACGTGCTTGCCGTTGTTGGCGGCCGCCAGGCAGATCTTTTCCCGGACGCTCGTCGGGGTGGCGACGTAGATCGCATCCACCGCATCGGAGGCGCACATCTCTTCCCAGGAATCGAAGGCGTTAGGCACGCCGTGGGCTTCCGCATACTCGCGCGCCGTTTCCATGCGGCGGCTCGAGACGGCGGCCAGTTCCGCGCCGTCGGCCATCTTGATCATGCGGGCCATGGAATTTGCGATGCCGCCGGTACCAACGACGCCCCATCTGAGTGTTTTCACGGTCTGAGCTCCTGCGATTCGCGATTGGGCCAGGAACACGCCGCTCGACAGTGAAGCGATTGTAGCGACGCCGGCGGCGCCGAGAAACCGGCGTCTCGGAAGGCTGAACGAAGTCATAGAGGTATCCCTGTCAATCTGCAAGTGATAACGCCGGCTGCCGCGCTCCGGTAACAAGCATCGTCAGCGCGGGCCAGGACTGGCTGAATTATGTCACTTCGCGGCGGCTACACAAATGTGAGCTACTTCAACGAAACGAACCGGACTTTCGTCCACTATTGCCGTGTGAACCAGTTATCAGTTTGCGCGAAGCAGCATAAGGATATTGCTATGAACGCCAGGGAAAACGGATTTACGCTCATTGAATTGATGATTGTCGTTGCGATTATCGGCATTCTGGCGTCCATCGCCATGCCGATGTACAACAGCTATTCCATACGCGCCCAGGTCGCCGAAGGCCTTAACCTGACCGCGCCGGTGAAGTCCGCTGTTGCCGAGTACGTGAACGACAATGGCCAATTCCCGACCGATAACGACGATGCGGCGCTCGAAGCGGAGACGGCCTATTCAGGTTCATTCGTCAGCGAGATCTCCGTCAGCGGCGCGGTTATCTCGGTCCAGTTTGGCAACGATGCCAACGCGGAAATCAATGGTGAGACCGTCACGTTGACCGCAGTGCGTAACGGCGGTTCATTGAGCTGGGATTGCGCCAGCGGCGGTGTGATCTCCGACGTCTACCTGCCGTCTTCCTGCAAGTAGGCACCCCGACCTGTCTTCGCGTGATCGTGCGCGTGCATCAGCGGTAGACAGATAGTCAGGCTGCGTCCGGGCAGTAGAGCACCGCGACCACGTTTCGGCCTTCACCGGCCAGCACGTTGTAGGTTCGGGCCGCGGCCGCCGTATCCATCACTTCGAACCCTGTTTGCTGCCTCGCCATAGCGAATACGAGCTCCCTCGGCGGGAAAATGTTGGTCGTGCCCGTGCCCAGCACGACGACCTCGGGTTCGAGCGCCAGCAAGGTTGCGAAATCGTCTTCGGCGAGCTCGGCAACTGGCTTGTCGCGCCAGTCTTCAACGACGGTATCGACGGTCAAACCGATCGTTCGTGTGTAGACCTTGTCGCCGATCCGGATGCCTTCCGGCGTGACGCTGCGGACCATCAGTGCGGTCGGGTTTTCGCGGGTGAATTTCAAGCGGGGTTTCCGTTAGTATCGCGGGCAGTGAACGGTCATCATACAAAGCCCCTCTGGTAGAGCAAGTGGCGCCTCCGTACGACAAGACAGCAGCGATTGTGGTCCTGCCCGCCGCAGGCGCAGGGCGAGTCCGTGACGCATCGCTGCGGCGCTGGCTGGCCCGGGCGGACTTGCAGCAGCTCGACGCGCCGCGCGAACTGCTCGCGCGCTTGCTGGAGGTGCTGAACCTGCCCTACCCGGAGTCGGGACTTGGCGCGTTGCGGATGTGGGGGCAAACCGGTGACCGCCCGACAGTCTGGATTGCCGCCGCGGATCCCGTTTATCTCGAACCACGCCTGGACCACCTGTGCCTGCACGCCCACGACGCCGAGTCGGCGCCGGCGTCCGACCTGCGGCCGCTGGTGGATCACCTGCAGGCCACTCTCGGCGACAACGAGAGCTTCGGATTCGCACGCCTCGGTACCCGCGGCTACCTGCGGGCGAGCGAACCGATCGCGACCAGCGACGTGCCGCCGTATGTCGCGCACCAGGATATGCCGAACGAGTACATGCCGTCGGGTGACGATGCCGCTGGCTACCGCAAGCTCGTCTCCGAAGTCGAGATGTCGTTACACGACCACGAGGTCAATCAGCGCCGCGCAGCAGACGGGCAACAACCCATCAATTGCCTCTGGTTCTGGGGCGGCGGCTATGCGCCCGAACAGGCGACGGTTCCGCATCCACCCTTGTTTGCCAACGATCCACTGCTCGTCGGGCACTGGCTGAGCCGGACGGGCGTGGTCGCCAACTGGCCCGGTGACATCCCGTCGTGCGTCGAGGCATCCGTTGCCGGCTTCGTCGCTGTTGTGCCGGTCGATGACGACGCTGATGTGCTTGAACGCTGCCTCAGCGACCTGCGGGACCTGCTGCGCGCAGGCCGTGTCAGCTCCCTGACGCTGATGTTTCGCGACGGTATTGAGGCCCGGGTCGAACCTGGCCACCGCCGGCGCTTCTGGCGCCGGCATTCGGAGCTGCTCGATGGCTGACGCGACGCGGATGCGGCCGATTACCCGGCGCGAGTTACCGGAATCGTTCGATATCGACGGCATTGATCCGCTGTTCGCACGGCTGTATGCCTCGCGCGGTGTCACCAGCGCCGCGCAACTCGACTACGGTCTTGCCGGCCTCGCGCCGGTCGGGTCGCTGGACAATATCGCTGCGGCCGTCGAGCTGCTGCTGGCGCACAGGGGCGATCGCATCATCGTGATCGGCGACTTCGACGTCGACGGCGCCACGAGCACGGCGCTCATGCTGCGCTGCCTGGACGCTTTCGGTTTCCCCGACGTCGACTACCTGGTCCCGAATCGTTTCGAATTCGGCTACGGCCTGTCACCCGAGATCGTGCGCGTGGCGGCGGAGATGTCGCCGGGGCTGATTGTCACCGTGGACAACGGCATCTCCAGCCTGGACGGCGTTCGCGAAGCCCGGTCGTTCGGCATCGATGTGCTCGTCACCGACCATCACCTGCCGGCCGAGGAATTGCCGGAAGCGAACGTCATCGTCAATCCCAACCTGGCCGACAGCCGCTTCGCCAGCCGTAACCTGGCAGGCGTCGGTGTGGCTTTCTACGTGATGGCGGCGCTCGGCCGTGCGCTCGAGCAGGAAGGCTTGGCCGGCGCGTCGAAAGTCGCGGCGCGGTATCTCGATCTCGTCGCGCTCGGCACGGTTGCGGACGTCGTGCCGCTCGATCACAACAACCGCATACTCGTGCAGCAGGGCCTCGACCGGATTCGAGCGGGCCACACGGTCGCCGGCATCGAGGCACTGCTGACACAGGCGGGCCGGGTTGCCTCACGGACCGTCAGCACGGATCTCGGCTTCGCCGTTGGCCCGCGAATCAACGCGGCCGGCAGACTCGAGGACATGGCCGTCGGCATCGAGTGTCTCCTGACCGACGATCCGGCTACCGCCGGTCGCCACGCCGCAACGCTGGACCAGATCAACAAGGATCGGCGCGATATCGAGGCTGACATGCGCGAGCAGGCGTTCGCCTACGTCGACTCGCTGGGCGCCCGGCGCTGGCCGGCGTGTGTCTGCGTTTTCGAGCCGTCCTGGCACCAGGGCGTCGTCGGCCTGATCGCGGCGCGCGTGCGGGAGAAATGTCATCGGCCGGTGATCGCATTCGCCCGCGAATCCGACGGATTGCTCAAGGGGTCGGCGCGCTCGATCGGCGGCGTGCATGCCCGGGACGTCCTGGAAGCCGTGTCCGGCACGCATCCTGGCCTGATCGTGCGCTTCGGCGGGCACGCGATGGCGGCCGGACTCACGATCGCCGAGGAGCGTTACGGCGAGTTCTGCGATGCCGTTGCCGGGCAGGTCGAGCGGCTGTATCCCGATGCGGACTTTTCCGGTGCAATCGCCGTGGACGGCGTCATCGCCGGGACGGACATCGCGCGCTGGGGCGGGCTGCTGCCGGTGGCCCGGGCGCTGCGCGATGCCGGGCCCTGGGGTTCCGGCTTCCCCGAGCCGACATGGAGCGGCGATTTCGAACTGCTAGAGCAGCGTACCGTCGGCGAGAATCACCTCAAAATGCGCCTGCGCCCGGTCGAGGGCGAGACCGTAGTCGACGCCATCGCGTTCAACCAGGCCGGACCCGCTTTCCGCGGCATCGTGCAGCTGGCCTATCGCCTGGACGTCAACGAGTGGCGGGGCAGGGAATCGCCGCAACTGATCGTCGAGCAAATTGCCGCCTTGCACGCCGCCGGTGCGTGATAAGATCGCGCGCTGCAAATCCGGACGACACCATGGAAACGAGCCAGATCAAGCAAACCATTGCCGACCTCGCTGAACGCACGGATGCGTTGAGGAGGTATCTTTGACTATGACGGTAAGGCCGAGCGCCTGACCGAGGTCCAGCGCGAACTCGAACAACCTGACGTCTGGAACGAGCCCGAACGGGCGCAGGCGCTCGGGCAGGAGCGCGCCCAGCTCGAACAAGTGGTCGTGGTCCTCGACGAGCTGGCCAACGGCCTCGACGATGCCGGCGAATTGCTGGCGATGGCGGTCGACGAGGACGATGCCGACACCGTGGCCGAGGTCGAGAATGACATCGGCGGTTTCCGGGGAAAACTCGAGGCCCTCGAGTTCAGGCGTATGTTCTCCGGGGAGCTCGACGCCAATAACGCCTATCTCGATATCCAGTCGGGCGCGGGCGGCACCGAGGCGCAGGACTGGGCAGAGATGATCCTGCGCATGTACCTGCGCTGGGCGGAACAGCATGGTCTGAAGGCGGAGGTAATCGAAGCGTCCGCCGGTGAAGTGGCGGGAATCAAGAGCGCCACCGTGCACATGGTCGGCGAGTACGCCTACGGCTGGCTGCGTACCGAGACCGGGGTGCACCGTCTCGTCCGCAAGTCGCCGTTCGACTCCGGTAATCGCCGCCACACCTCGTTCGCGTCCGTATTCGTGTCGCCGGAAGTCGACGACAATATCGACATCGAGATCGATCCGTCCGATCTGCGTATCGACGTCTATCGCGCGTCCGGTGCTGGCGGTCAGCACGTCAACCGCACCGAGTCGGCCGTTCGTATCACTCACTTGCCCACCAGCACCGTGGTCCAGTGCCAGAACGACCGGTCGCAACATAAGAACAAGGCCCAGGCCATGAACCAGCTCAAGGCGAAGCTCTACGAAATCGAACTGCGCGAGCGCCAGGCCGCAGCGGCGTCGGTCGAGGAGGGCAAGGCGGACGTGGGCTGGGGCAGCCAGATTCGCAACTACGTGCTCGACCAGAGCCGCATCAAGGATTTGCGCACCGGTGTCGAAACCGGTAACACTCAAGCCGTACTCGATGGCGGCCTCGATGATTTCATCGAAGCCAGCCTCAAACAAGGTCTGTAAGGAAAGAACCGATTCGTGACTGACGACACCAACAAGCCGGATGAACACAAGCTCATTGCCGAAAGGCGCGGCAAGCTCGACGCTCTCCGGGAGCAGGGCAACCCGTTCCCGAATGACTTCAGGCGTAACGCGACGGCCGAACAACTGCACCAGACCTTCCATACGCATGACAAGGATGCGCTCGAAGAAGAGCAGATCGAGGTTCGCGTCGGTGGGCGCATGATGGCCAAGCGCGTCATGGGCAAGGCGAGCTTCATCAAGCTGCAGGATCGCTCGGGCCAGATCCAGATTCGTCTCGAGCGCGACCGCTTGCCGGAAGGCGTATACCAGGCCTTCAAGAAGTGGGACGTCGGCGACGTCGTCGGGGCGCGCGGCGCACTGATGCGCACCAACACCGGCGAGCTCACGGTGCTCGCGGACGAGGTGCGGCTGCTGACCAAGTCGTTGCGCCCCCTGCCCGAGAAGTGGGCCGGCCTCTCCGACCAGGAGACGCGCTATCGACAGCGCTACGTCGACCTGATCATCAACGAAAACAGTCGTGAGGTGTTTCGCAAGCGCTCGGAGGTCATCACGTACATGCGCGGCTTCCTGGAGTCGCTTGATTTCCTCGAGGTCGAGACGCCGATGATGCAGGTGACGCCGGGGGGCGCGATCGCGCGTCCGTTCACGACGCATCACAACGCGCTCGATATGCCGCTGTACCTGCGCATCGCACCGGAGCTCAACCTGAAACGCCTGATCGTCGGCGGCTTCGATCGCGTGTACGAGATCAACCGCAATTTTCGTAACGAGGGTGTGTCAACGCAGCACAATCCCGAGTTTACGATGATGGAAGCGTACCGCGCCTACGCGGAGTACACCGACTGGATGGACTCCACGGAAGCCATGCTGCACGGCATGGCCGACGCCGTGAATGGCACGACGATCGTCGAGTACCAGGGCGAAACCTACGACTTCGGAGCCAGGTTCCCGCGCATAACGGTTGAAGAAGCCATCGAGCAGTTCAATCCCGACTTCGACATGTCGAAGGTCCGGGACCGCGATTATCTCGCGGCGTACTGCGAGAAAATCGGTGCGCCGGTCAAGGACGGCTATGGCGCCGGGAAGTTGCAGCTCGAGATCTTCGAGGAAACCGCCGAGGCGAACCTGCGCGAGCCGACGTTCGTGACCCAGTATCCGGCCGAGGTGTCGCCGCTGGCGCGTAAAAACGATGCGGACCCGTTTGTGACGGATCGCTTCGAGCTGATCATCGCCGGGCGCGAGATCGCCAACGGTTTCTCGGAACTCAACGACCCGGAAGACCAGGCCGAGCGGTTTCGCCAGCAAGTGGAGCAGGCAGCCGCCGGCGATGATGAGGCGATGTCATTCGACCACGACTACATCCGTGCGCTCGAGTACGGCATGCCGCCAACGGCCGGTATCGGTATCGGCGTTGACCGTCTCGTCATGCTGTTGACCGACTCGCCGTCGATCCGCGATGTGCTGCTGTTTCCGCACATGCGGCCGGAGGTCTTCGACTAGTCGAGATACGGCAACGCCACGTTCTCGAGTCGGACGCCGTTAACGGCCAGCGCGTCTTCCGCATTAGCGACCGGCGCGACGGCCAGCAGCTCGGTCCCGATCGCGTTCAGCACCTCGCCCACGTCCCGGCCATCGAGCGACAGCTTGTCGCCTGCGGCTACCGGTTGCTCGCTCTGGAAGCGCAGCATGCGGCGCCGGGTCTTGCCGCGAAAATGCGTCCGGGCCACGATTTCCTGCCCGGGGTAGCATCCCTTGTCCACGCTAACGGCCCCGAGCAGATCCAGGTTGAGCATGTGCGGAGTGAACTCCTCGGACTGCGCCGCCAGTATCTCCGGTATACCGGCTTGCAGGTTAGCCAGGCGCCAGTCTGCGTAGGCGGCGTCAATGCCCAGTTCGCTCGCGCTGGCAGCACGCGTACCGAATTCCACCTTGGACCGAAAGCGGAACATTGTGAGTCGCTTGACGATTGCGTCGATGAGTTCGGTCGGCAGAAGCAGGTCGAACCCCGCGTCGGTCTTCGTGACCCGGAACAGCACGATGACCCGGCCCTTGGGATTGCACCACGCAGACAACGCGGTGTCCGGAAGCCTGTTCAAGTCACCTGCGAGCTGCGCCTGCAGGAACTCGAACGCGTCCTCGCCGGTTACGCAAATCGCGCTGTAGGGAATGTCGCTCATGGGCTCTGGATTCTACCTTGTTACAGACTGGTACATGCGGCTTATGCACCGCAAGACGGGGTCTGGCATACTCTCGCCATGCCAGACGAGGACACGAAAAAAGAGGATCTCGAGCAGGAGTCCGAGCCCGAGCAGCCGAAGGAAATCGGTGGTCGGGAGGGCCCGGATCCAACTCGCTACGGCGACTGGGAAAAGGCCGGGCGCTGTATCGATTTTTAGTTGACTAAAGTTATTAATTACAGGCATTTATGAGCAATACTGAAAAGCCTTTATCACCGCACATTTCGATCTACCGCTGGCCCATCACCATGATGCTTTCGATCCTCCACCGAGGCACCGGCCTCGCGATGGCGGTCGGCTTTCTTGTTTTGGCCGCGTGGCTGGTCAGCGCGGCGGCGGGCACGGTTGAATACGAAGAGTTCGCGGCCCTGATGTCGTCGTTGATTGGCCGGCTGGTGCTGATCGGCTGGAGTTTTGCCTTCTTCTACCATCTCGGCAACGGCATTCGTCACCTGGTCTGGGATGCGGGCCGCGGCTTCGAGAAAAGCCAGGCGAACGCCTCAGCCTGGTTTGTGTTGATCGCCGCCACCGTCGCAACCGTTGTCTTCTGGGTGCTGTTGTGAGTCTGCGGGCGCCACTCGGTCGCGTGCTTGGCCTCGGCACGGCAAAAGACGGCACTGATCACTGGTGGGCTCAGCGCATATCCGGCGTTGCGCTCGCACTTCTCGGCCTGTGGTTCGTCGCGTCCCTCGTCATGCTGCCGTCGCTCGAGCACTACACGGTCGTTGACTTCATCAGCCGGCCGATCAACACCGTGCTGCTGGCGCTGCTTTGCCTGACCATTGCGTACCATTCGCACCTTGGCGTCCAGGTTGTTATCGAAGACTACGTGCACGGCCACGGGGTCAAGATCGTCTCGCTCGTTTTGTCCCGATTCGTCCATATCTTCGTGGCAGTCCTCTCGATTTACGCGATTCTCAGAATTGGATTGGGCGCATGAGCGACTACGACTTCATCGATCACACCTACGACATCGTCGTGATCGGCGCCGGCGGCGCCGGTTTGCGCGCGACCTTCGGTCTTGCGGAGGCTGGTTTCGACACCGCCTGCATTACCAAGGTGTTCCCGACCCGCAGCCACACCGTTGCCGCGCAGGGCGGCATCAGCGCGGCGCTCGGCAACATGGGTGAGGACGACTGGCGCTGGCACATGTACGACACCATCAAGGGCTCGGACTGGCTTGGCGACCAGGACGCCATCGAGTACATGTGCAAGGAGGCGCCCGACGCCGTCATCGAACTCGAGCATTACGGCGTGCCGTTCTCGCGGACCGAGGACGGCAAGATTTACCAGCGGCCGTTCGGCGGCATGACCACGCACTACGGCGAGGGCACCGCCCAGCGCACCTGCGCCGCCGCCGATCGCACCGGCCACGCCATGCTGCACACGCTGTACCAGCAGTCGCTCAAGCATGACGCGGAGTTCTTTATCGAGTATTTCGCGGTCGACCTGATCATGGAGGACGGCGCCTGTCGTGGCGTGGTTGCGATCGAACTGGCTACCGGCCGCCTGCATCGATTCCGCTCGCACCAGGTTATCCTCGCCACCGGCGGCTACGGTCGCGCCTACTTCTCGTGCACGTCGGCGCACACCTGCACCGGCGACGGCAACGCGATGGTGCTGCGCGCCGGCCTGCCGCTGCAGGACATGGAGTTCGTGCAGTTCCATCCCACCGGCATCTACGGCGCCGGCTGCCTGATCACCGAGGGCGTGCGCGGCGAGGGCGGCTACCT
>JASJCH010000104.1 GCA_030066075.1 Woeseiaceae bacterium | reverse complement strand
CGGCGCAGCCGGTGTTGCCGGCGGCAATCAACTCGCCGGCGGTGTCGGCGCGATTCCTGCGCCAATGTACGAGGACAAGGTCGTCGCGGCGAAGAACATCACCGGGCACGACCCCGCGAGGGTCGCCCAGGTCGTCAAGCAGTGGGTGAACAGCGATGAGTGAATCCGATTCCATGTCCGGCACCCAGCGAGCGGCCCTGTTGCTGATGACGCTCGGTGAGGAGGAAGCGGCCGAGGTGCTCAAATACATGGGCGCGAAGGAGGTGCAGGAGCTCGGCACGGCCATGGCGTCCCTGAAAAACGTCTCGCGCGACGAGGCCGGCACTGTCCTCGACGTGTTCATTACCGATGTCGAGGGACAAACCGCGTTTGGCGTCAACAACGAGAACTATGTGCGCAACTTGTTGGGCAATGCTTTTGGCGAAAGCAAGGCCGAGGCGTTCCTGGATCGCATTCTCGTGGGCGATGGAGCACAGGGGCTGGACGCGTTGAAATGGATGAGCTCGCGCGAGGTTGCCAACATCGTCGAAGACGAACACCCGCAGATCATCGCTATCGTGCTGGCGTACCTCGAGAGCGCCCAGGCCGGCGAGGTTGTCGAACTGCTGCCCGAGGAAATCCGCCATGAAATCATCATGCGCGTCGCGCGGCTGGATGACGTGCAGCAAAGCGCGCTTGCCGAGATCGAGAGCCTCATCGCGAGTAAATCGGAAAAGTCGAGCCGCGGCTCGTCACGCAAGGTGGGGGGCGAAAAAGTCGCTGCCGAGATTATCAATGCGCTCAAACCCGAGCGCGGCGAAGAGCTGCTCGAAAAGATCAAGGAGAAGAACGAGGAACTCTCCTTACGCATCGAGGAAATGATGTTCGTCTTCGAGACGCTCCTGAAAGTGGACGACCGCGGCATCCAGGCGTTGCTGCGCGAAATCTCCAATGATCTCCTGGTCGTCGCGCTGAAGGGCTGCGATCCGGAAATCAGCGACAAGATCCTGGGCAACATGTCGAAACGGGCGGCGACGCTGCTGCGCGAAGATATGGAGGCTAAGGGGCCCACAAAACTGAGTGAAGTCGAGACGGCACAGAAAGAGATTCTCGATATTGCCAGGCGACTCGCCGACAGTGGCGACATCGACCTCGGGCAGGGTGGCGAAGAATATGTCTGACAAGACGCTCGAGCCGGCGCGCTGGGACGTGCCCGTGATCGACACCGAGAGCGGCGATGGCTACCTGACGGCTGGCCGGCTCGAGGAGCTGCAGCAGCAGGCGTACGAGGAGGCCTTCCAGAAAGGCCATGCCGAGGGCGTCGCGGCCGGCGAAGCGGAGATCAGGGCGCGTGCTGAGCGCTACAACACATTGCTCAAGGGATTGGCGCGGCCTTTCGACGAGCTGGACGACCAGATCGAAAAGCAGTTGGTCGAGCTGGCGATGGCTGTCGCCAGGCAGCTCTTTCGACGGGAAATACGCATCGACCCGACGCATGTCATCGGCGTAGTCCGCGAGGCGATTCAGTTGCTGCCCGCTGCGAGCCGCAACGTGCGACTGCATCTGCATCCCGATGATGCGGCGCTGGTGCGCGAGTCGCTCGTGACGGGTGATGAGGATCCGGCGTGGACTATCGCCGAGGATCCCCTGGTATCCCGGGGCGGTTGTACGGTCACGACGGACAACTCGCGGATCGATGCAACCAACGATGCCCGTCTGCAGGCCGCGATTGCGGCTATTTCCGGTAACGAGCGCAAGTGATGACGGAAGTTCCCACGCTGTTCGTCGGACCGGACCCCGATCGTAACCTGGAGAGAGCGCTGCGCATCGGCGCGTACGTCGATCGCGCCAGCGATTACAAGCCTGGGCTGGTCGTGGAGGGAATACTGAAGCGTACGGTCGGGTTGGCCATGGAAGCGGAAGGGTGCCAGGCGGCGCTCGGCGGACGATGCGATGTCGTCGCATCGGATGGCGCCCGAATCGAGACGGAGGTTGTCGGGTTCGCCGGAGAGCGTCTTTACCTGATGCCGATTGGCGACATGCGCGGCGTCGTGCCGAATGCGCGCGTTGTTCCCGTCGCGGCCTCGCCCGAAGTTATCGTCGGCAGGGAGTTACTGGGCAGGGTCCTCGACGGACGCGGCAAGCCGCTCGACGGCGGCAAGCCGATTACCAGTGGTGAGCGTGTCTCGCTGTTCGGCCAGCCGATCAACCCGCTGAAGCGACAGCCGATCAGCGCGCAGCTCGATGTCGGTGTGAGGTCGATCAACTCGCTGCTTTCCGTCGGGCGCGGCCAGCGCATGGGTCTTTTCGCCGGCAGTGGCGTGGGCAAGAGCATGCTGCTGGGCATGATGACGCGCAACACTGACGCCGACGTCGTGGTTGTTGGCCTGGTGGGCGAGCGCGGCCGTGAAGTCCGCGAGTTCATCGACCAGTCGCTGGGCAGCGAGGGTATGAAGAATTCGGTGGTTGTGGCGACACCCGCCGATGAGACGCCGCTGATGCGCATGCATGGTGCCTGGCTGACCGCGGCGATCGCCGAGTATTTCCGCGACCAGGGCCTGAACGTTCTTCTGCTGATGGACTCATTGACCCGCTTCGCGCAGGCGCAACGCGAGATTGCGCTGGCGATCGGCGAGCCGCCGGCGACCAAGGGCTATCCGCCCTCGGTGTTTGCCAAATTGCCGCAACTCGTCGAACGCGCCGGTAACGGGGCAGAGGGCCGCGGCTCCATTACGGCGATCTACACCGTGCTCGCGGAGGGCGACGACCAGAATGATCCGATCGTCGACGCTTCGCGCGCGATTCTGGATGGCCATATCGTCTTGTCACGAGGGCTGGCGGATGCCGGCATCTACCCCGCGATCGATATCGAATCATCGGTCAGCCGCGCGATGACCCAGTTTACGAGCGATTCCCAGCAGCAACTCATTGCGCGCTTCCGGCAGGTCTACTCGATCTACCGGGAGAATCGTGACCTGATATCCGTCGGCGCCTACCAGCCTGGCTCCAATCCGCAACTCGACGAAGCGATGGCCCTGTGGCCGTCAATGCTCGAGTTCCTCAGGCAGTCGCACGCAGAGAGCGAGGATTCGGCGGCGAGCTTGCAGGCGCTGCGAGAACTCTTCGATGCCGACGTGCTGGCTGCGGCACAGGAGGTAAATGGCGATGACGGCTGATGGCAAGCGCAGCGACAAAATCGCCAAGCTGGTTTCAATCGCAGCGTCGGAAGAGCGCCGGTCAGGCGCGCTGACCGGACGCTACCGGCGCGTCCTCGAGGAGCAGGAGTCGCGGCTCGGCGAACTCAACGCCTATCGGCGCAATTACGCCGAGATGTCGCAGTCGGTGCAAGACATCGATGCGGCCCGCTGGAAAGACTACCAGGGCTTCATAAGCCGCCTCGACGAGGCGTTGAAAGCCCAGAAGCAGCTGGTGACCGACTCGGCAATGAACCTCGAGAAACATCGCCGCGTCTGGCTCGACAAGCGCAGGCGCCTGAAATCGCTGCAGCGAGTGCTTGAAACCTGTCGCGATGATGAGATTCGCGATGCGGACAAGAAGGAGCAGCGGCTGCTCGACGATCTGCCGGCGGGGCCGAATCCGTTCCGGGGCAACGACGGCGGCTGATCACAACACCCGCGAGAGTTGGCACGGGTCTTGCTTAACTAATAGCAGATGTTGTTTTTATTCAAATCCGAGGAGCCGCAATGCTGCCACTAGCGCTGAGCATATTGCCCGATCAGATCACGTTTGAGTCGCCGTTCGACGGCGCAGACCCACTGGAGGCGGGATCGGGCGCTTTCACAGACTTCGCCGCATTGCTATCTGCCGGCGCGCAGACCGCGGCGCCAGCGCTAATGCAACGAGGCAGCGACTTGCCGGTCGACGGCGCGGAATTGCCGGACCTGGGCCTCGATGATCCGCCTGACCAGGCCGATCTCGCGACTGGCGTCATTGCCCCGCGGCAAGCGGAGCAGGTGGCCCGTGAAGCCAGGCCCTGGCCCGCCTCGGTTCCGGTCGTAGTGGACGCCCGGGGGCGGAGTCCGGTCGCAGTCATCGGATCACAGTCGGTCTGGCAGTCGGAGGGCGATGTTCCCGCGGCCAGGCAGGTACCTGTCAGTTCGGCGCCAAACCCCGCCCCGAGTGGCGGCATCGAACCCGGAAGTAGCAGAACAGGCGGCGAGTGGCGGGCGTTGCCCGACGAGTTCGTCGACCTGGACCTCAGTGTCGGTTACCGTGCACCGGACGCCTGGACGGCGGCCATGAAGACAGCGAGCACGGCGACGCCACTCGCAGTGCCCGCGCCTGACCTGCCGAAGTCGGAAACTCGCCCCCTCAATCGCCGCGCCGAGACGCTCCTCCCGGCGGCCGCGAGTCTGCCGGATCGCGCCGGGACGGCACCCATCGAGCGCGCACCCAACCCGGTAACCGCCTTGCCGGCCGCGGACGTCGCCCCCGTTCCACAGGTAACGCCTGAGGTGGCTGAATCGCCGCTGCCGCAGTCGCTGCAAACCCGGCCGTTACAGGTCCAGGCGGCAGCGGGCCACGGGCCCGCGCAGCCGCCTGCGAGCTCATTGACGCCGTCCACGATTGCAACGCCCGTGCAGGATCCTGGCTGGGCTGGCCAGCTCGGTGAGCGGGTGGTCCTCATGACTAACAACGCCATGCAGAGCGCGGAGATCAAGCTATCGCCAGCGGAGCTGGGCCCTCTGCGGATCCAGGTCCAGGTAGACGACGGCGCCGCCAATGTGACGTTCCTCGCCCAGCACCAGGTGACGCGAGAAGCTATCGAACAGGCGCTGCCGCGACTTCGCGAAATGCTGAACGAGAGCGGCCTGAACCTGAACCAGGCGAACATCGCCGATTCAGGGGAGCGTGGCGCCCGGCAGGGAGAACGTGAGGCCGCGCAGGCGAGCGGCGACAGCGCCGAGCTCACCGCCGACGTGCGCGAGGAGCTCGCCCTGGATGACGGGACGACGACCGGCATGCGCCGCACGCGACCCGACAGCCTGCTCGACACCTTTGCCTGATCGCGATAGTCAAAAAGTTGACGCTGCGGACGATGTGCCGCATTCCTGGCTCGCACTGCCATAAATCCGACGCTCCGTGGCGCGGGACAACCTCGAGAGAATATAGACTAAGTAATTGTTTTTAATGAATAAAAAGCCTTATTCATAAAATTGGCACGCAGCTTGCATCACCAATAGCAACACACATTGGAGCAAGCAATGGCTGAAGAGGAAGTCCAGAACGAAGGTACCGAGCAGGCCTCGGGTGGCAAAGGCAAGATGCTGCTGTTCGGAGGCGTCGCGGTCGTGATGCTGGTCATCGGCGTTTTCGCCGGCCCGGCCGTCATGAACATGATTTCGCCGCCGGAACCTGCCGAAGGCGAGGAGGTCGCCGAACCGGTCCAGGCAGCAGGGCCGGCAATCTACCAGAGTTTGCACCCGCCTCTCGTTGTCAATTTCAAGGATGCCATCGGTGATTCGCACTACATGCAGATCACGATGGAAGTCATGTCTCGCGACCAGAACGTCATCAATACGGTTCGCGACAACACCCCGTTGATTCGCAACGCGCTGATTCTCCTCTACAGCGGCGTCATCTATGAAGAAGTAACTACGCGCGAAGGCAAGCAACAGATGCTGGCTGACGGGCTCGCCGAGATTCGCTCCGTAATGGCCGATACGACAGATGAGGAACTGATCGAGGCTGTCTACTTCACGAGCCTTGTCATTCAGTAGCCGGAGACGACGGGACTATGACGGACAAGGTACTCACCGCGGAAGAGAAAGAGGCGCTGCTCGAGGGAGTAGAGAGCGGCCACATCGAAGTCCAGACGGGAAACGGGCCGCGGTATGCGGAAGTCAAGACTTACGAAATCCCGCCCCGATGCCGGCTGGTGTCCAACAGCTTCCCGCGCCTGCGCCGGATGAACAGCCGGGTGGCCAGCGCCCTGGCGCGCAACGTCGAGCAACTGGTTAGCGCGGAAGTGGCCATGACCGCGCCGGACATCGAGATCTTGCCCTACGGCAATTTCGGCGAGCGGCTGGAAGATCTGTCGCTGACGGCCGAGTTCACCGCGGCCCCTCTTGATGGCCGGGGACTCGTGGTTCTCGGCGCGCAGTTCGTCAGTCACCTGGTCGACGCGTTCTGCGGTGGCACTGGCGGCGACGCCGAGCGGCACGCCGGTGAGTTTTTCACACCGGGCGAACTGCGCATTGCGTCGTTGTTCGTTGAAGATCTGCTGGCGTCGATTGCCGACGTCTGGCAACCGCTCATGCAGGTCGAGCATGTGCTCGAGACCGTTCACCACAGTAACGACATCATTGATGGCCTGGAGGCATCCGACGACGTCATCGTTGCGACGTTCGAAATCGGATTCCTCGACAGGCAAGAGACTCTCTTCGTGGTCTGGCCGACGTCGATGCTGACGCCGTTGCTGCCTGCATTCGAAGGCCGCAAGCGAGATCGCAACCCGGAGCAGGATGCGCTGTGGGATCGATCGCTGCGCTCCAGGGTGAAGAACTCCATCGTTGAAATTTCGTCACGGGTCGGCAACAGCCAGATGACGCTGCGCGATGTAGCGGCATTAAAGCCCGGCGACGTTATCGACATTGCGGATCCCCGGCACGGCGTCGTGTACGTCAAGGAGGTACCGGTG
>JASJCH010000103.1 GCA_030066075.1 Woeseiaceae bacterium | reverse complement strand
CACCGTGGCGATGCCATGGCTGTCGATGCCCATATCGATCTTGCAAAAGCCCGCCATAGCGGCGAGTTCATCCATCTCGGCCTGGGTGCGGCGGCGCATGATCCACGGCTTGCCGTCCCAGTCGACGCAAGTGCGCGCAATCTCTTCGAGCTGCGGATGCCAGGGCTGGTTGGTATAGATCAGGTAGCCGCCCGGACCAACGAGACCACTTAGCCCTTCGAGCGTCGCCAGGATGCGACTGTTGTCGGGGAACAGCTCGAACAGGCCGGAGACAATCGCGATGTTGGGCGCCGGGTTGACGGCGAGCAAGGATTGCGTGTCGAAAGCGTCGCCTGCGACATAACTGACGTTGCTGAGCCCCATGTCGGCCGCGAGCTTGCGCCCCTGCTCGAGGGAATACTCGCTACGATCGCGCAGCACCGCGCTGACGTCCCTGCCCTCGAACTCCTTCAGAATATCGAGCACGTAGCGCCCGCGGCCCGTTGCGACATCCATTACTCGCACCGGCTCACCCCGGTCGAGCAGGTGCTGGATCGCTTCGCGCAGCTTCGTCTCGAGGATGTGCTGGCGCTCGCGCATCGCCTGCCAGCCGGCGGCGTTGAGGTAAGTTCGGTCGATCATGCGGCCGACAGGCGTGACGCCCCTTGCGGTGTTCTCGTAGACGTAGTCGAGCGAATCGCCCGAGTTGTGGCCCGTCTTCCAGCCGAGCCGCAGGCCATCGCTCAACCGTCCGAGGGTGCGCATACCGAGTTTCTGCAAGCCGAAGCGGATGCCATTCCACAACGACGCGCGCCCGCTCAGCCGCAGGTACTCGTCGCGCGTGAAGCCGGTCCGATCGGCATGGACCAGGCGGCGGCGATCGACATCGCGAGCGAAGGCTTGCTCGACGAATTCGCGCATCCTTGCAAACGCCGCCTCGCGCTGTTTCTCGTAGAGCACGGCGTGGAAGAACCCCGGGTAGATTTCCATTTCGCGGACATCGGACGAGAGGTTCTCGTAGAACTCCCGTTGCGCCGAGTTTCGAACAACCCAGTCTTGGCCCGCGGAAAGGACCAGCGTTGGCGTGGTGATGGCGCCGGCGTCCTTGACGATCCGTGTCGACAGGTCGTGCAGACCGAGTAACACGTTCACCGCGATGTTGCGGGTGATCAACTCGTCGTCATCATAGCGCTGCGCCTGCTCCGCATCGTGCGTCAGCATTTTCGACTTCACGTAACTGCTGATATTGGCGCGCGGCCGCAACTTGTTGAGCAGTCGGAGACCGGGGATCGCAAACGGCACGTACAGCCGAATCCGGAATGCCGGCGCGGCAAGTACCATCGCCCGGATGCGCGGGGCGAAGTCGTGCACCCACGCCGCTGCCGTAACGGCACCAACGCTGTTGGCAACCAGGACCATGTTCTCGACGGGGATGCCGTACTCCCGCGAGATGAACTTCACGAAGGTGTCCAGGTCGCGGACATGGTCATAGAAGTCCTTCGCATAGCCGCGCGGACCCGGCGAGTGCCCGTGGCCACGCATGTCCCAGGCGAAGGCGCCGCAGTCATCCAGCCCCAGTTCCTCGACCTGCTGTGCAATGCGGCCCGAATGCTCGTGGCCGCGATGCAGGAATATCAATGCCTTGTCGCTGGCGGACCTGGCCGGCCAGGCGCGGTAAAACAGCTCCGTGCCGTCCCAGGACTCGAAGAACCCCTCCGTCGCCTGTGGCACCGGCGTCGGTTCGGTCGCTGCTTCGACAACTTCCAGTTGTGCGTTCATAGGTCACTTCCTCTGTGGATACGAGGCTTCACTATGCGCGGGCACGGCGCAGAAGGCCTGACGGCCTCCTGATGATTGCCTGAGTTTGTTGTTTGGCGGCGCCTGGAGGGGTTCAGGCGTCGTCGGAGGGCCTGGTGTGCTCGTCCTGTTCCATCTCGGCCTCGAGGTCATCGAGCGTGGGCGGCACCCAGCCCCGGTCGAGCCGGCTGGCGAAGACCTCGCTGTTGCCCTTCATTACTTCGGCGTAACGATCGAGGTATTCCCGCGTCCGGCGCACATACTCTTCGTTCTCGTGCGCCGGCATGCTGGGATCGAAACTCGATGCCAGCGCGAACATCTGCTCGCGGTCGTTGAGCAGGAAGCCGCGCACCTTGCGCTCGGCGTCATAGGGGTGCAATCCGAGCGCCTCGAGCGCGGACCGTCCGGCGCGCACCGAACTGTCGAAGGTATCGCGGATAATGTCGCGGGCGCCGGCGCTCCAGAGTTCGTAGACATGGTGCCGGTCGAGCGCCCGCACGACGATGTACACGTGGGGGTAATTCTCGGTGACGTAGTGCACGAGCTCGGTCGCACTCTCGCGGTCGTCGATGGCGATTACGAGCATTTTCGCCTCCTCGATACCCGCGGCATGCAGCAGGTCAGGCCGCATCGCGTCGCCGAAAAACACCTTGATACCGAAGGCGCGCAGCCTTTCGAGCTGTTCCGACTGGTAGTCGAGCACCACGGTCTTGATGCCCGCCGACAGGAGAATACGGTTGACGATGCCGCCGAAGCGTCCATGACCCGCCACGATCACCTTGCCGGTCTCGTCGATGTCGTCGGCCTCTTGTTCCTGCGACTCGACGAAGCGCGGGGCGATGAGCTTGTCATAGACGATGAAGAGCAGCGGCGTGAGCAGCATAGACAACGCCACGACCAGCAGCAGCTGTTCGGCGAGCGCCGTGGGGATAACCGAACTGGCCACCGAGAATGTCAGCAGTACGAAGCCGAATTCGCCGGCCTGCGCCAGCCCGAGCGTGAACAGCCAGCGATCGGCGCCCGTGATCCGGAAAATGCGAGCCAGACCGTAAAGTACCGCTGCTTTCAGGGCAATCAGGCCGAGCGTCATGCCGATGATCGCGGCGAAGTTGCCGAGCAACAGGTCGAAGCGAATCGCCGCACCCACAGTTATGAAGAAAAGCCCAAGCAACAGCCCCTTGAACGGATCGATGCTGCTCTCGAGCTCGTGGCGATACTCGCTGTTGGCAAGAACGACGCCGGCGAGGAATACGCCGAGCGCTGGCGACAGGCCCACAACGACCATCAGCAGGGCGATCGCGATCACCATGAGCAGCGCCGCGGCCGTGAACAACTCGCGCAGCTTCGCCATGGCGATGAAGCGAAAGATCGGCCGGGTCAGGTAACTGCCCGCAATGTAGACAAAAGCGATCGCGCCGGCCGTCAACAGCGCCCGCTGCCAGCCGGAGACGCGGTCGACCAGGCTCAGCGACGCGTGGCCGTCGTCTTCAGCTCCGTGGGCGGCGGCCGCCAGCTCCTGCAGCTCGGGCAGCGCCAGCAGCGGAATGAAAGCCAGCATCGGGATGACGGCAATGTCCTGGAACAGCAGCACCGAGAAACTCGACTGGCCCCCATCGCTGCGCATCAGGCCTTTCTCGTTGAGTGTCTGCAGCACGATAGCCGTCGATGACAGTGAGAACACGAAGCCGATCGCCAGCGCCACCGACCATCCATAGCCGACGGCCATCGAAATCGCCATCACCAACAAGGCGGTAACGACGACCTGCAGGCCACCGAGGCCCAGCAGCTTGTTGCGCATCTTCCACAGGATTTGCGGCTCGAGTTCGAGGCCGACCAGGAACAGCATCATGACCACGCCGAACTCGGCGAAGTGCTGGATGCTGACGACGTCGACGTGCAGCCATCCGAGGATCGGGCTGATCGCAATGCCGGCGAGCAGGTAACCGAGCACGGAACCGAGGCCGAGTCGCGACGCGATCGGCACGGCGACGACGCCAGCGACCAGGAACAGGAACGCAAGTAACAGGAATCCGTCCATGTTCAGCCCTCCCCTCGCACGGGCATGGTCCCGGACTGGATGACCTCGAGGTCATCCGCGGCACCCCAGTCGTAGCTATCGTCGCGGATCGCCTCCAGCAGCCGCCGGTAGCCGTCGACATGAGATTCCAGGCTGCCATCCGTGGGCGCCTTCAACGAACCGTAGAGGACGTAGGGCGGCGCAAAGCGCATGTCGCACAGCCGCGCCGTTTGCTCGAGCGGCCGCAGGAAATCGCGTATCGGGTAGTGCTGGTAGCCGCCCGTCGAGTACGCGTCTTCGGGGCCCGCCGCCGTAATCGCCAGCATCATGGTCTTGCCGGCAAGCTTGTCGCCACCCGATCCATAGGCGAAACCGTGCTCGAGCACCAGATCCTGCCACTCCTTGATAATCGACGGCGTGGAGTACCAGAACATCGGGAACTGGAACAGGATAACGTCGTGATCGAGCAGCCGCCGCTGCTCGATATCCGCGTTGATATCGAAGCGCGGGTATTCGCTGTACAGATCGACGAACGTGATGCCGTCCAGACCGGCTGCGATTGCCGACATCGGCCGGTTGGACTGCGAGTAGGGGTGGCCCGGGTGGGCGTAGTAGACGATGAGCTTGGCCATGAGACGGAGTCTAACCCGGTGCAGGTGTCAGTCCACAAAAAGAAACGGCGGCGCATCCTGCGCCGCCGTTCCCGGGGTCTTGCTCTTGGGCCGATTCGCTATCAGCTGATATCGAAGCGGTCGAGCGTCATCACCTTGGTCCACGCGTCGATAAAGTCGCTGACGAAGCGCTCTTCCCCATCGCTGGCCGCATAGACCTCGGAGATCGACCGCAGCTCTGCGTGCGAGCCGAAGACCAGGTCAACCGGCGTCGCGGTCCACTTCAGCTCGCCGGTCTCGCGATCGCGGCCTTCGTAGATGCCATCCATGTCGGACGACTTGCTCCAGGCCGTGTCCATGCTGATCAGGTTCACGAAGAAGTCGTTGCTCAGCGTACCCGGACGGCTCGTGAAGACGCCGTGCTCAGCGCCGCCGGCGTTGGCGCCGAGGGCGCGCATGCCGCCAACCAGGACCGTCATCTCCGGCGCGGTCAGCGTGAGCAGGTTGGCCTTGTCGACCATCATGAACGTCGGCGAGCGGTAAGCGCTTTCGCCGAAGTAGTTGCGGAAGGCATCCGCCTGCGGCCGCAATACCTGGAATGACTCGATGTCGGTCATTTCCTGCGCGGCGTCCATGCGGCCCGGCACGAACGGTACGGTTACGTCGTGGCCGGCCGCCTCGGCAGCCTTCTCGATGGCGGCTGCTCCGCCGAGCACGATCAGGTCGGCCATGGAGACCTTCTTGCCGCCGCGCTGCGAGTCGTTGAAGTCCTCCTGGATGCCCGCGAGTACGCCAAGGACCTTCTCCAGCTCGTCAGGATTGTTGACGTCCCAGCTAACCTGCGGCGCCAGCTGAATGCGCGCGCCATTCGCTCCGCCGCGCATGTCGCTGCCGCGGAACGTGGAGGCCGAGGCCCAGGCGACACGAACCAGCTCCGGAACCGTCAGCCCGGACTTCAGGATGTCGGCCTTCAGATCGTCGATGTCGTCGGCATCGATCAGTTCATGATCGACCGCCGGGATCGGATCCTGCCAGAGCAGCTCTACGTCCGGACCGCCGACGTAGCGGGCGCGCGGGCCCATGTCGCGGTGCGTCAGCTTGAACCAGGCCTTGGCGAACGCCAGCTCGAATTCCTCGGGGTTGTTGAGGAAGCGCTTCGAGATCTCGGCGTAGGCGGGATCTTCACGCAGCGACAGGTCGGTCGTCAGCATGACCGGCGCATGACGCTTGTTCGGGTCGTGTGCATCCGGCACCAGGTTGGCGGCCGCCGGGTTTTTCGGAATCCACTGCGTGGCGCCAGCCGGGCTCTTGGTCATGACCCACTCGAACGCGAACAGGTTCTGCAGGTAGTTCATGCTCCACTGTACCGGCGTGGTGGTCCATGCGCCTTCGAGGCCGCTCGTGACCGTGTCGCCAGCATTGCCGCTGCCGCACTTGTTGTTCCAGCCGAAGCCCTGCTTTTCCAGGCCAGCAGCGGCGGGCTCGGCGCCAACGCAATCGGCGGGATTGTGTGCGCCGTGGTTCTTGCCGAAGGTATGGCCACCGGCGATCAGGGCAACCGTCTCCTCGTCGTTCATCGCCATGCGGCCGAAGGTCTCACGAATGTCCTTCGCCGCGAGCAGCGGATCGGGGTTGCCATTCGGCCCTTCCGGGTTGACGTAGATCAGGCCCATCTGCACGGCGGCAAGCGG
>JASJCH010000002.1 GCA_030066075.1 Woeseiaceae bacterium | reverse complement strand
AGCGCTATCAAACGCATCGCCAAGGAAGAGGCGGCCGTCATCGTGTTGCTTCGCGACCAGGAAACGTCGCGCGACTTCATGGACGCGGTGGAGGGCCTGGACAAGTCCGGCGACGACCTCAAAGAACGCCGTGGCGGTGACAGCGTGCTCAAGACCTACGGCATCGGGGCGCAGATCCTGCGCGACCTCGGACTGTCGAAAATCCGTGTATTATCAGCACCCAAGCACATGTACGCGATCTCCGGTTTCGATCTCGAGATCACCGAGTACGTTGAGGAATAGTGGACAAAATTAAGACGATCGAAGGCGATCTGGCGGTTCGCGATGCGCGTTTTGCGATCGTTGCGTCGCGTTTCAATGACTTCATTGTCGAGTCGCTGCTAAGAGGTGCGGTGCGCTGCCTGCGGCAGCACGGCGCGGTTGACGCCGACATCGAGATCGTGCGCGTTCCTGGCGCATTTGAAATGCCGCTCATGGTCGACAAACTGGCCGGCTCGCGCCGCTTTGACGGCGTTATTGCGCTGGGTTGCATCATCCGCGGTGGCACGCCGCATTTCGAATACGTCGCGGGCGAATGCGTGAAGGGCATTGCCGCGGCAAGCAGTCGTCACGGAGTGCCGGTCGGGTTTGGAATCCTGACGACGGATACCATCGAGCAGGCCATCGAGCGTGCCGGCACCAAGGCCGGCAACAAGGGCGAGGAAGCGACGCTCGCCGTCATCGAGATGGTCAATACGCTGCGCCGCGTCGAATGAGCCCATCCACGTCAAGCGGAGCGAGAACTCGGGCTCGCGAGTTGCTCGTGCAAGCGCTTTACCAGAAACAGATCGCCGGCCACGAGTGCGCGGAGTTACTCGCGCAATTTCACGAGCAGGTGGCTTACGAGCGCGTCGACCAGGAATTCTTCGACGAGGCGCTGCCGCACATCTGCAAGTCACAGGCCGAGCTGGAGGAGACCATCGATGGATTGATCGATCGGCCGCTCGAGCAACTCGACCCAATCGAGCTTTCGGTATTGCTGATCGGCATTTACGAGCTGCAGGCGCGCATCGACGTGCCTTACAAGGTCGTCATCAACGAAGGCGTCAATCTCGCCAGGCGTTTCGGGGCAGCCGATGGCCACAAGTACATCAATGCCTGCCTCGATGTCGCGGCGCAGTCCCTGCGCGGCGTAGAGACCGGTGGATGAGTTTGAGCTGATCCGGCGCTATTTCGTCCGCCCGGACGACGGCAAAGGCGTGATTACGGGCATCGGCGATGACGGCGCCGTGCTGCGTCCCGAGCCTGGCCGGGAGCTGGTCACGGTGATCGACACGCTTGTCGAGGGCACGCATTTCCCGAGTGAGATGTCGGCGATGGATCTCGGCTACCGGGCGGTAGCCGTGAACCTGTCGGATATCGCGGCGATGGCCGCCCGACCGTTATGGATGACGCTGGCGTTGACGATGCCCCCGAGACCGGACGAATGGCTCGATGGCTTCGCGAGCGGCCTGTTTGCGGCGGCGCGCGATCATGACCTGGCGCTCGTGGGCGGCGATACGACGAGCGGGCCCTGTGTTGTTGTGAGCGTACAGATCACGGGCGACGTTGGCGCAGGCGCGGCATTGCTCCGGTCGGGAGCACAACCGGGCGACACGGTCTACGTGACGGGTACGGTCGGCGATGCCGCAGCCGGCTTGTCGATGATGGGCTCGCCCGATGCCGACGAGTTCCTCGCCAGGCGCTTTCTCAGGCCGCAGGCTCGGGTGCAGGCTGGCCTTGCGCTGGCGGGTATCGCCAGCGCCTGTATCGATGTGTCGGACGGGCTCGCCGGTGACCTCGGCAAACTGCTTGACGCAAGCGGCGTCGGCGCCGATCTCAATCTGGATGCCTTGCCCCTGTCTGACGCCATGGCGGCCGCGTTCGACGACGACGTCGGGCGGCGTTTCGCCGCGACCGGCGGCGACGACTACGAGCTGTGTTTTACGTCCTCGCGAAGCGTGCCTGCGGAGATCGGCGGCGTGCCGGTGACCGCGATTGGAACGGTCAACGACGGCGACCGCCTCGTCTGCCGCTCCGGCGGAGCCGTTGTAGAGGTCGACGACAGCGGTTACCGTCACTTCTGATGGCGGACCCGGAACGCAATCTTGCCGCGCAGGTCTTCAGGGATCCTGTGCATATCCTGGCCTTCGGCTTCGGCACCGGTTTGTCGCCCGTGGCCCCGGGCACGGTCGGCTCGCTGCTCGGCGTCGGCCTCGCATGGCTGATGCGGGATGTGGGACTGATGGCGCAGATAGAGCTCGGGCTCGTCATGACCGTCGTCGGCATCTGGATCTGTGGCGAGAGCGCCAGGAAGCTGGGAATTCACGACCATGGCGGCATCGTCTGGGACGAGATCGTCGGCATGTACATCGTGCTGATCGCGACGCCTGTCGGGCTGTTGCCGTGGTTACTGGCGTTCGGCCTGTTCCGGGCCTTTGATATTGTCAAACCATGGCCGATTCGGGACCTGGATCACAGAATAAAAGGGGGTGTGGGAATTATGCTGGACGACCTCGTGGCCGCCCTGTATGCCGCATCAACACTGGTTTTTCTGGGGTGGCTGATGAACTGAACGTGAGAACAAATGGCCACTTCCGTCAGCGAAATCGAGCGCCCGAATGACGTCCCCGAGAAGATCGGCAAATACGTCATTATTAATCGCATCGGCAAAGGATCGACGGGCACGGTCTATCTCTCTCACGACCCCTACTACCGCCGCGATGTCGCGATCAAGGTCTACGACATCGAGGAAGACGAAAATGCCGACAAGGCCAAGGTCTCGCGGAAGATGTTCTTCAACGAGGCGCACATGGTCGGCATGCTGCAGCACCCCAACATCATGCCGATCTACGACGCTGGCGAGGAAGACGGCAAGTACTACGTCGTAACCGAGCATATCCAGGGCGCCCGCACGCTCGCTGCCTATTGCCGCCCCGACAATCTGCTGCGCGTCGACGACGTCGTCGAGATCATCTACAAGTGCGCCAAGGCGTTGCATTACGCCCATGGCCGCGGCGTCATCCACCGCGACATCAAGCCGTCGAACGTCATGCTGACGATTGACAACGACGTGCGCATCATCGACTTCGGCATCGCCATCGTCAGCGACTCGGACGTGTCGCGCATCGAGGGCATTGCGGGATCGCCGAGCTACATGTCGCCCGAGCAGGTACAGTCCGAGGAGCTGACGCCGCGCTCAGACCTGTACTCCCTCGGCGCCGTCATGTACGAACTGCTGACAGGTTTCAGGCCGTTCCGCGCCGACAACCTGTCGAAACTGCTGCACCAGATCGTCTACGCCACGCCGCCGCCGATCCACACTTACCGCGACGACCTGCCGGAAGAGCTCGAGAACGCGGTCGCGCAGACCATGCTCAAGGATCCGGATCAGCGTATCGCAAGCGGCGCGTCGATGGCCGCCGAGCTTACGCGGGTCTACAAGGACCTGCGCCAGAAATACGACCAGCTCGACAACCAGGAACACTTCGACGTGCTGCGCACGCTGACGTTTTTCCACGAATTCTCCCATGCCGAAATCTGGGAAGTGCTGCGCGCGTCCGACTGGCACGAGTACAAGGACGGCGACGACATCGTGCGTGAGGGCGAGATCGATGACCGCTTCTACATCATCGTGACGGGCAAAGTGGCTGTTCAGGCCAACGGCAATAATGTCGGCACGCTCGCAAATGGCGAGTGCTTCGGTGAGACCAGCTACGTGCGCGGCGCCAAGCGCCAGGCCTCGATCAAGGCCGACGGCGCGGTGACGATTCTGCGCGTCAGCTCGACCCTGATGGAGCAGGTCTCCTCGGCCTGCCAGCTACGCTTCAACAAGGTTTTCCTGCGCGCGCTGATCCAGCGCCTGCAAGGCACCACCTAGCAGGAGCCCGCGTGTAGGAGCGCCCCATGGGCGCGACCTGCGGTAAACTCCCCCGATAATTCGAATATCGGGACTCTCCATGACACGACTAATCTCCGCGCTTGGCTGCGCCTTGCTGCTCTGTGCACACCCGGCTGCGGCCAACGAGTTGCGCGACGCCATCCAGGCGGACTACGACGACCACCTCGGCCCGCTCTGGGACCACTTTCACCGCAACCCGGAATTATCCACGGTCGAGTTCAAGACGGCGGCCCGCATGGCCGAGGAACTCAGGGCCGCCGGCTTCGAGGTGACCGAGGGCATAGGCGGCACCGGTGTCGTAGCGATGATGGAGAATGGCGACGGACCGCTGGTGATGATGCGCGCGGACATGGACGGCTTGCCGGTCGAGGAAAAGTCCGGGCTTCCGAACGCATCGACCGCGCGCCAGATGAGCCCATTGAGCGGCAAGGAAGAGCCGGTCATGCATGCCTGCGGACACGACGTGCACATCACCAGCCTCGTCGGCACAGCGCGGCAGATGGCCGCACGGCGAGACCAGTGGAGTGGCACGCTGATGCTCATCGCGCAGCCCGCCGAGGAGGGCGGTGGCGGAGCGATGGCTATGCGCAGGGACGATATCTGGGGGCGGTTCGGGACGCCCGACTACGCGCTCGCGTTGCACGTTAGCGCGCAGAACGTTGCGGGGCAGGTCAACGTGACCGAAGGCAGCCCGTATGCCGGTGTCGACACGGTCGACATCATTATTCACGGCGTCGGGGCGCACGGCGCGGCGCCGCACTCCGGCAAAGACCCGGTCGTGCTGGGCAGCCAGATCGTGCTGGCGCTGCAGACGCTGGTCTCCCGCGAGCTGCCGCCGCGCAGTCCCGGCGTAGTGACCGTGGGCGCGTTCCAGGCAGGTTCGAAGCACAATATCATCTCGGACCGGGCACACCTGCAGCTGACCGTCAGGAACACGACGCCGGAAACCCGCAAGATCCTGCTCGACGGCATCAAGCGCATTGCCGAGAACATGGGGCGTGTCGCCGGTCTGCCCGAAGACAAGCTGCCCGAAGTGATCATCTCCGAGGACTTCGCGCCGCCAATGGTCAACACCCCGCAACTTGCGCGGCGCCTGCGCGTGGCCTGGTCCGAGGCGATGAGTGACGAGCGCGTCATCGATATCCCGACCAAGTCGATGGTCGCCGAGGATTTTCCGTTCTTCACGATTGACCCCGACATACCGACAGTCTACTGGTCGATCGGAGGCACGCCCCAGGCCGACTTCGACCGGGCGGCCAGCGGCGGTCCGCCGGTGCCGAGCCACCACTCGCCGTTGTTCAAGATTTCTCCCGAGCCGGCAGTGACCGCAGGCGTGGAGTCGACGGTTATTGCACTGTTCGAACTGATGGGTGACTGATATGAGAAAGTGTGGATTGACGGCAGCTGCTCTGCTCCTGGCTGCCTGCCAGGCAGAGACACCGCCAGAACAAACGTCGGCCGACAGCGCCGCGGACGTCCCGTCACCGGCGAGCGCGATGAATGACGTCGCCGATCGTTACTACGACTTCCTGCTGGAGCGGCAGCCCGAAATGGCGTATTTCGCGGCCGTGGAACTCGACCGTCATGACGGGATGTTCGACAACAGTCCCGAGGCATATGCTGATGCCGCCGCCGCCAAGGACGCGTTCCTCAGAGAGGTTGAAGCGATCGATGCGGCCGACCTCGTCGGCACACCCGAGTGGGTCGCGAAAGCCCTGATAGAGCAGCGTTTGCGATCTGAAGTCGCGGAGCGGGTCTGCAAACAGGAACTCTGGAACGTCAGCCAAATGGGAGGCTGGCATTCCGGTTACTCACAAATCGCGATGTTGCAGCCGGTCGACACGGCCGAATTGCGCGAACAGGCGCTGGCGCGCTGGGCGAAATTCCCGGGATTCGTCGACCAGGAGGTGGCGAACCTGAAAGCCGGCGTCGAGCAGGGATACACGGTGCCCAAGGCGGTGGCCCAGCGGGTCATCAACCAGATAGGCGGTCTGCTGGCTTTGCCGACGGAGCAGTCACCGTTCTACTCGCCGGCCGTTCGTGCCGGCGACGATACGTTCGGCGCGTCGATGCGCGATATCGTCGAGAATGGCATAACGCCCGCCCTGCAGCGCGCCAGGGATTACCTTGCCGACGAGTACCTGCCCGTCGCACGCGAGGAGCTCTCGATTTCCGCGATTCCCAACGGCGCGGACTGCTACGAGGCCATGCTGCGCGGCTACACGACGATCGACCGGTCCGGCAAGGACGTTTACGAACTGGGCCAGAAGACGGTCGAAGCCAACAAGGCCGGCGTCATCGAGCTCGGCAGGACAGCCTACGAGACCGAGGACTTCAGCGAGATCCTGGAGCGCGCCAAGAACGACCCCAACGATACCTTCGAGAGCCGCGAGGAGTTGCTGGAGTTTTCGAAGACCATGGTGGAACGTGCTGCGGCCGAAATGCCCAACTGGGTCGGCACCATGCCGGAGCAGGCCGTTGCCGTCGTGCCCTTCGAGGAACACGAGGAAGGGACGGGCCGATCGGCGCATTACAACCCCGGCAATGCCGATCGCCCGGCCGAGTACCGAATTCCATTGGACAAGCCAGAGGAACAGTCGCGCGGCGGCGCCGAGACGGTGGCGTTCCACGAGGCCTGGCCGGGTCACCATCTGCAGGTCGCCACGTTCCAGTCGCGAGAGGGAATGCACCCGGTCACGAGCCTGATCTGGTTCTCCGGACCGGGCGAGGGCTGGGCGCGTTACTCGGAAGCGCTGGCCGAGGAGATGGGGCTTTACGAGACGGTTACCGGGCCTATTTCGCGGCGCGCCTGGCCGGCACGCGGCATGGTCGTCGACCCGGGCATTCACCTGTTCGGCTGGACACGGGAGCAGGCGCGGGACTACATGAACGAGTCAGGCCGTTTTCCCGAGTCGATGGGCGACGACATGGTCGACCGTATCGCTATTCTGCCGGGCCAGCTAACGGCCTACGATTCAGGCGGTCTTGAAATCCTGGCGCTGCGGCGCCAGGCGGAAGAGGCGCTCGGCGACGATTTCGATATTCGTGAGTTTCACGACAGGGTGCTCGAGAACGGCACTATCCCGCTCGGCTATCTCAGGCAACACATCGAAGCCTGGATAGAATCCAAGCAGTAGGAGCGCCCCATGGGCCGCTCCTACTCGTCGACCTCGAAGTCCTCGAGTTCTTCGCCGCCTGCGCTCTGTAGGAGGATTTCGACTTTCTGCTCGGCCTCCTTCATTGCGACCTGGCAGTTGCGTGTGAGCTTGATGCCTTCCTCGAATTTCTTCATGGCTTTCTCGAGGGGCAGGTCGCCCGACTCGAGCTCCTCGACGATTTCCTCGAGGTCGGTCAGCGCTTTCTCGAGGTTGATGGATTTCTTGGCGTTCATGCCGTCATTATACTGGCCGGAGCTACGGAGAGAGTAACAATGCAAAAAATCGTGCTGCTCGTCGCATGGTGCCTGCCGTCGCTGGCGCTGGCCGACGGTTACCTGATCGAGAACGTCCGTATTTTCAACGGGGTCGATCCGGAGTTGACCGCCGGGCACGTGCTCGTCGAGGACGGCGTCATTACTACGGTCTCGGAGGATGTGATCGAGGCCCCCGACGGCGCGACCGTGATCGACGGCGCTAACCGCGTCCTGACGCCCGGCTTCATCGACCTGCACGCGCACCTGACGATGCACGTGCCGTCGAAGCTCGGGGACGCACACGCTACGGTCGTTGGCGCGATCGCCAACGACGTCGCAAGACAATATCTCGACAGCGGCTTCACGACGATTCGCGACGCGGGTGGCACAGACCCGGACATCGCCAGGGCGATCGAGGCCGGGATCGTTCACGGGCCACGGGTGTTCCCATCTGCCGCCATCCTGTCGCAGACGGGCGGGCACGGCGACTGGCGCCACTCGTCAGCGCCGCACCCGTCGCTCGAGGCGGGCAGTCCCTACATGGGAGCCGACCAGGCCGTTCTGGTGGACGGCGTCGACCAGCATCTCGCCGCCGCGCGCGAGAATCTGCGCCGCGGCGCAACCCAGATCAAGATTATGGGTGGCGGTGGCGTGATGTCGGACTACGATCCGATCGACTCGTTGCAGCCGTCACCCGAGGAAATTCGCGCCGCGGTGCAGGCGGCGAGCGACTGGGGGACTTATGTGCTGGCCCATGCGTACACGAGTGAGGCCGTCCGCCGACTCGTGGAGAACGGCGTGCGCTGTATCGAGCACGGTTTGCTGATCGACGACGCGACCGCGAAACTCGTCAAGCAGAATGATGTCGTCATCAGCACGCAGCTCGTGATTTTTCGCGAGTTGGCAAACCTGCCGGGCATCAGCGAAACGAACCTCGAGAAACTCGCGGTTGTACTCGAGGGACAGGAGAACCTGATCAGGCTCATCAAGAAGTACGACATCACCACCGGTTTCTCCACCGACCTGATTGGTGGCATGTACCCTATGCTGACCCGAGAGTTCACCGAGCGGGCCCTGTACTGGACGCCGGCCGAGGTGCTCGCCCAGGCGACCTCGGAAAGCGCGCAGGTGATCCGCATGTCCGGCAAGCGCAATCGCTTTGGCAACTTCGGCGAGATTCGTGAAGGTTGGGTTGCCGACCTGTTGCTGATCAATGGTGAGCCGCTCGACGACATCTCGGTACTCCGCGACCCCGGGCGCAACCTGGCGCTGATTATGAAGGCCGGCGAGATCGTCAAGAGCCAGCTGTAACAAGGTGTTGCTGGACAACGTCCTGTGGGTAACCCCGATTGACATCCAACTGGGGCGGCAATAAATTGATCTCTCGTTAGAATCGGTCTAAATGAAAACAATTCTCAACTGGAAGGACGAACCATGTCACTGAAAGACAGCAAGACAGAACAAAACCTGAAAGATGCATTTGCCGGCGAGTCCCAGGCGAATCGCCGTTACCTGTATTTCGCGGCCAAGGCCGACGTAGAAGGCTACAACGACGTTGCCGCTGTGTTCCGTTCCACGGCAGAAGGCGAGACCGGTCACGCTCATGGCCATCTCGAGTACCTCGAGGAGACCGGTGATCCGGCGACGGGCCTGCCGATGGGCGGTACATCCGATAACCTGAAAGCGGCCATCGCCGGTGAGACCCACGAGTACACGGACATGTACCCGGGCATGGCAAAAACTGCTCGCGACGAGGGATTCGACGAGATTGCTGACTGGTTCGAGACGCTGGCGAAGGCCGAGCGCTCTCACGCCAACCGTTTCCAGAAAGCTCTGGACACTCTCGACAGCTAAGACCTGAGGGGCCGGGCCGCAAGGCCCGGCTTTTCCACTATGTCCGCACCCACGTACCAGCGCGAGGGGAGTCTCGAGGCTCCGACTCGCCACCCGCTCGACTGGCAATCAGAAGAGTTCTACGACGAGACCAGGCTCTTCGAAGAACTGGAGCGCGTCTACGACATCTGTCACGGCTGCCGCCGTTGCTTCAGCCTCTGCAACTCATTCCCGACGCTGTTCGACGCCATCGACGAGTCCGAGAGCATGGAACTCGACACGGTGCCCAAGAAGGCCTACTGGGATGTGGTCGACCATTGCTACCTGTGCGACATGTGCTACATGACCAAGTGTCCGTATGTGCCGCCGCACGAGTGGAACATCGATTTTCCGCACCTGATGTTGCGCGCGAAGGCCGCTCGCTTCAGGGAAGAGGGCGCGTCGTTCCGCGACAAGACGCTCACGTCGACCGACCGGGTCGGCAACCTGGCCGGCATCCCCGTGGTGGCGCAGATCGTCAACGCGACCAACAAGACCGGCGTCGGGCGCAGCGTGCTGCAGGCCGCACTCGGTGTGCACAAGAACGCGCCGATACCCGACTACCATTCCAACTCGGCGCGCAAGCAGCTCAAGCACTATCGCAACGCGTCCGGCGACGGCGCCGAGGCGACGGAGAACACGCGCGGCAAGGTCGTGCTCTATACGACGTGCTACGGCAACCGCAACAAGCCCGAAATCGACACTGATCTTGTCGACGTCTTCCGGCACAACGGCATCCCGATGGCCATTGCCGAGAAAGAAGTCTGCTGCGGCATGCCCAAGCTCGAGCTGGGCGACCTCGAGTCCGTGAAGAAGGCCAAGGAAACCAACATCCCGATCCTTGCGGCCATGGTCGACGATGGCTGGGACATCGTCACACCCATCCCGTCCTGCACGCTGATGTTCAAGCAGGAGTTGCCGCTGATGTTCCCGGACGACCCGGACGTCATCAAGGTGCGCGACGCGATGTATGACCCGTTCGAGTACCTGATGCTGCGGCACAAGGACGGCAAACTGAACACCGAGTTCAAGAACTCGCTCGGCAAGGTGTCCTACCAGGTGCCGTGCCACCTGCGCGTGCAGAATATAGGGCTCAAGACGCGTGACATCCTGCAGCTCGTGCCCGACACGCAGGTCGAGGCGATCGAACGCTGCTCCGGACACGACGGCACCTACGCCGTCAAGAAGGAGTACCACGACATCTCGAAGAAGATCGCCCGGCCGGTTGTTAACCGGGTCAAGAAAGCCGAGACCGACCACTTCATCAGCGATTGCCCGATGGCCGCGGACCAGATTTCCCAGGACCTCGAAGATCGCAAAGGCGAGCACCCGATGGGGCTCCTGAAACATGCTTACGGATTATGATGAACATGCAAAAACTGACACGTGAAGACCTTTACAGCCTCGAGCAATACTCTGCGGTGCGCGCTGAGTTTCGCGAGAAAGTGCTCGCGCACAAGCGCGACCGACGCCTGGAGCTGGGCACCAACGCGGCCCTGTACTTCGAGGACCGCATGACGATGCAGTACCAGATCCAGGAGATGCTGCGCATCGAGCGCATTTTCGAAGCCGAAGGCATCAACGACGAGCTCGAGGCTTACAATCCGCTGATCCCCGACGGGTCGAACTGGAAGGCGACGTTCATGGTCGAGTTCCCCGAAGTCGAGGAGCGTCGCGCGATGCTGTCGCAGCTCGTCGACGTCGAGAACCGCGTGTACGTTCAGGTCGCCGACTTCGACCGTGTTTTTGCGATCGCCGATGAGGACCTCGAGCGCGCTGACGAGCAGAAGACATCAGCCGTGCACTTCCTGCGCTTCGAACTGACGCCGGAGATGGTCAAGGCGCTCAAGGGTGGGTCATCGCTGGCCGCCGGAATCGACCACGAGAACTACCAGGTCGAGATCGCGCCCGTCGCTGACAACATCAGGCAGTCACTGCTCGGCGACCTCGACTAGAAGTAGATCCGAGCCGTTGCGCTCGAAGAACTTGTCGCTGTCATCGTCGAGAAACCGGACAGACTTACTGCCGGTTAACCGGTTGCCATCGCGCTCGGCTGTGATTCGAATGCGCGCCGGCCGGTTGGCATCTGTCCCATCCTGCTCGAATTCGAGTTTCCATTTTGTTTGGGATTCGATATCGACGCGTGCGGTGTCGTAACGCAGGTACTCGGCTTTGCCATTGCGAAAGTAGGCCTCGACCAGCTCGCCCGTGTCGCGGTCGATCGTTGAGAGGACGACCGCATGCACGAGATTGCCGGGATCCGTCCAGGTCAGGTTGCGAATGAGCGTGGCGCCGTCCGGCGTGGTTTCGATAACTGCCTGCATCGGAATGCTGAAACGCTGGCCGGACTGGTAGTCGAGATAGTAGAGCTCACCGTCCCAAGAGCCGATCGTGGACCTGAAAGCATTCATGATCTGCTCGTTCGCTGACGCGAACGGGGCAATCACCAGTAGCGCTGCAACAAGGATCAACTTCGGCATCAAAAAATCTCCGCTTCGTATAGATTGGCTGCCAGCAAGCGTGTCGCAGGTGCAGACCCGAGTCAATCAGGCTAGAATCGCGCGAGCTACGCTTGAGCAACCTCTGGCAAAGGGCAGATGGCAAAACGATACGACGCGGCGGACATTGAAGTCCTGAGCGGGTTGGAGCCTGTGCGGCGCCGACCCGGCATGTACACCGACACATCCCGGCCCAATCACCTGGCACATGAGGTCGTCGACAACAGCGTCGACGAGGCGCTCGCCGGCCACTGCAAGAAGATCGATGTCACGCTGTACCAGGACGGGTCACTCGAAGTCGTCGACGACGGTCGCGGCATGCCCGTCGACAAGCATCCGAAAGAGAAAATACCCGGCGTCGAACTGATCCTCACGCGCCTGCACGCGGGCGGCAAGTTCTCGGACAAGAACTACCAGTTCTCCGGTGGCCTGCACGGCGTCGGCGTGTCCGTCGTCAATGCGCTGTCGAAGAATCTCGAGGTCTGGATTCGCCGCGGCGGCAAGGAATACAACATGAGCTTTGCCGGCGGCAAGAAGCGCGGCAAGCTCGAGCAGGTCGGTACCGTCGGCAAGGCCAATACGGGCACGACGATCCGGTTCTGGCCCGATCCGCAGTATTTCGACTCCGCGAAGATATCGGTTCCGCGGCTCAAGCACGCACTAAAGGCCAAGGCCGTTCTCTGCCCGGGGTTGCGCGTCCGGCTCAAGGTCGAGAAGCCGAAAGAGAAGATCGAGTGGCTGTATGCGGGCGGACTCGAGGAATACCTGCTCGAGGAGATCGGTGGCGGCGAGTTGCTGCCGGCCGATCCGTTCTCGGGCAGCCTGGCCGGCAATAACGAGGCCGTCGACTGGGCGCTGGCGTGGCAGACAGCGGACGGCGCGGTAGCCGTCACCGAGAGCTACGTCAACCTGATTCCCACACCGCAAGGCGGCACTCACGTGAACGGCCTGCGCACCGGCCTCACCAACGCAATCCGCGAGTTCGCCGATTTCCGCAGCCTGTTGCCACGCGGCGTCACGCTGGCGCCGGAAGATATCTGGGACGGACTGAATTTCGTACTCAGCGCGAAGCTCGAGGACCCGCAGTTCTCCGGCCAGACCAAGGAACGCCTGTCGTCGCGCGAGTCGGCGGCATTCGTCGCAGGCGTCATCAAGGACCAGTTTTCGCTATGGCTCAACCAGCACCCGGAGACCGGCGACCAGATCGCGCAGCTCGCCATCGCCAAGGCGCAGAAACGTCTCAAGGCTGCAAAGAAAGTCGTGCGCAAGAAGATCGTCTCGGGCCCGGCGCTGCCCGGCAAACTGGCCGACTGCACCTCCCAGGAACCGGAACTGTGTGAGCTGTTCCTGGTCGAGGGTGATTCGGCGGGCGGCTCGGCCAAGCAGGCGCGCGATCGCAACACGCAGGCGATCTTGCCCCTCAGGGGCAAGATCCTGAATACCTGGGAGGTGGACTCGGCCGAGATTCTGGGCTCGCAGGAAGTCCACGACATCAGCATCGCACTCGGCGTCGATCCGGGCGATACGAATCTCGATAACCTGCGCTACCACAAGATCTGCATCCTGGCGGACGCCGATTCGGACGGTCTGCACATTGCCACGCTGCTGTGCGCGCTGTTCCTGCGCCACTTCCGTGAACTCGTGCTCGCCGGGCATGTTTACGTCGCCATGCCGCCGCTGTATCGCATCGACGTCGGCCGGGAGGTCTTCTATGCGCTCGACGACAGTGAGCGCAGGGGCATCATGGATCGCATCGAGGCCGAGAAGTTGCGTGGCAAGGTTAAAGAGACTCGCTTCAAGGGCCTCGGTGAGATGAACCCGACGCAGCTGCGTGACACGACAATGAACCGCGACACGCGGCGCCTGGTGCAGCTCACTGTAGCGGGTAAGGACAAAGCGGATGCAACGATGGACATGTTGCTCGCCAAGAAACGCGCGAAGGATCGCCGCAAATGGCTCGAGACCAAGGGCAACCTGGCAGAAGTATGAGTATGCAAAACAGTCTGAACCTCGAAGGCGTCGAACAGCAGTCGCTGCGGGACTACACCGAAAAGGCGTACCTCGACTATTCGATGTACGTGATTCTCGACCGTGCATTGCCGCAGATCGGCGATGGCCTCAAACCCGTGCAGCGCCGCATCATCTATGCGATGAGCGAGCTTGGCCTTTCCGCCGGGCAAAAACCCAAGAAGTCGGCGCGTACCGTTGGCGATGTGATCGGCAAATACCACCCGCACGGAGACTCTGCGTGCTACGAAGCCATGGTGCTGATGGCGCAGGATTTCTCCTACCGCTACCCGATTATCGACGGCCAGGGAAACTGGGGTTCTGCCGACAATCCCAAAGAGTTTGCCGCGATGCGCTATACCGAATCGCGCTTGAAGCCGTATGCCAAATCGCTGCTGCAGGAACTCGGGCAAGGCACGGTCGACTGGGTTCCTAACTACGATGGCGAACACCAGGAACCCGCGATCTTGCCGGCGCGCCTGCCCAACTTGCTGCTCAACGGCACGACAGGCATTGCCGTTGGCATGTCGACCGACGTGCCGCCGCACAACCTCAACGAAGTGGCCAGCGCGCTCGTGCACCTGATCGACAACCCGAAAGCGACCATTGCGGCGCTCATGAAGCACGTCAAAGGACCGGATTTCCCGACCGGCGGTGAGCTCGTGTCGCCGCGAGACGATATCCGGCAAATCTACACGACCGGCAACGGCACCTTGCGGGTGCGCGCGGCGTATAAAGTCGATAAGAGCGACATCATCGTTACGGCACTGCCGTACCAGGTGTCGGGCGCCAAGGTGCAGGAACAGATTGCGACGCAGATGCGCGCCAAGAAGCTGCCGCAGGTCGACGAACTGCGCGACGAATCGGACCATGAGGAGCCGATTCGCATCGTCATCAGTAAAAAACGCGGCGTCGATCCCGAGGAGTTGATGTCGCACCTGTTCTCGACAACGTCACTCGAGCGCACCGTGCGCGTCAACATGAACGTTATTGGCCTCGATGGCCGGCCGCGAACGTTCGACCTTGTGGAACTGCTCAAGGAGTGGATCAAGTTCCGCAAGCAGACGGTCAAGCGCCGGCTCGAGCACCGGCTGCAGATCGTCCTGGACCGGTTGCATATTCTCGACGGCCTGCTCGTCGCTTACCTGAACATCGACGAGGTCATCCACATCATCCGCACCGAGGACGAGCCCAAGCCGGTGCTGATGAAGAAGTTCAAGCTCAGCGATGTCCAGGCCGAAGCCATTCTCAACCTCAGGCTGCGCAATCTCGCCAAGCTCGAGGAAATGAAGATCAAGGGCGAGCAGGACGAGCTTAGCGAAGAGCGCGACATTCTCGAGAAGACCCTCAAGAGCGCGGCGCGCCTGAAGACGCTGATCAAGAAAGAGATTCTCGAAGACGCCGAGGCCTACGGCGACGAGCGCCGTACGCAGATCGTCGAGCGCGAGGCGGCGCAGGCGCTCGATGAAACCCAGCTCGCGTCGAGTGAGCCTGTTACGGTCATTCTCTCGCAGCGCGGTTTCGCTCGCGCCGCCAAGGGTCACGAAGTCGATCCGCTGTCCATGAGTTACAAGTCGGGCGATGGCTACCTGGCAGCGGCGCAGGGACGCAGTAACCAGCTGGCGATGTTTATTGACAGCACGGGCCGCGTGTATAGCGTCATGGCAGGCACGCTGCCGTCTGCGCGTGGACAGGGTGAACCGTTGTCGAGCCGCTTCAAGCCACCCGACGGCGCCGAATTCTGCGGCGCAATGATCGGCGATACCGAGCAGAAATACCTGCTGGCTTCCGACGCCGGTTATGGTTTCGTCGCAACCCTCGGGGACCTTGTGACTCGCAACAAGGCCGGCAAGTCGATTCTGCGGGTTCCGCCGGGCGGCCGGGCCGTCGTGCCGGCGCCGGTGCCGAAGGACACCGAGTGCCTGATCGCCGCAGTGAGCAGCATTGGCCGGCTACTGATGTTCGAAATGGACGACCTGCCGGAACTGGCGAAGGGCAAGGGCAACAAGCTCCTGAACATCCCGGCCAAGAAGTACAAGGCCGGTGAGGAGCAGCTGGTCGCAGCGGCAGTGGTGCCCGAGGACGGTGACCTACAGGTCTACAGCGGCACGCGGATGATGACGATCAGGTGGGACGACTCGGAGCCCTACTACGGTGAGCGTGCGCTTCGTGGCGGCCTGTTGCCGAGAGGGTGGCGCAAGGTCGACCGGCTGGTCGGCATCGGGCCCGGCGAGTAGTTACCCGGCCTTACCGCCTTTCTTTTTGACCTTGACGGTCGGGTTAACCCCCGTATCGTCGTCGTCGTCGATGACTTCAGTAGCCTCGCCGCGGGGCAGGGGCGCCGTAACATCGAGTTCGTGCACCGTGGCCAGCGGCTTCTCGGCTGTATCGTCCCCGGCCGCCTCGACTTCGCCCATCTGCGACGCCAGGTCCTCGGCCGCCTTCTGGATTTCCGCGTTGAGCGCCTGTGTGGCGGTCAGCTCGTCCTCGTAGTCCTGCTCGAGAATCTTGTAGTCGACTTCCTGGCTGACCGTGTAGTCGCCCGTGATCAGGGTTTCGTCATCGTGATCAACCGCGATGGCTTCGAGATCACGCTCGGTGACGTCCGCGGGATCGGGCATCTTGGTCGCATCGACGATCACGGACATGTCGTATTCGTCGTCTTCCTCGTGCTCGTCGTCCTCCGGTAGCACCTCACTCTCGAGAATCGAGCTCTCGTCGATATTCATCGGAGGAATGATGTCCGTTTCGGGCTGCTCTTCTTCGGCAACCATTTCCTCGGTCAGTTCGATGTCCAGCTCGGTCGTGGATGCAAAGGCGAAGTCGCTGGCGACGTCGACCTGCGCGCCTTCCTGCAGTCCGGAACCGATGATGAGATCGGCATCGAGCGCGAGGTTCTCTGCGGTCGGCGAGTCGTCGTCGATATCGTAGTCCGGCTCGGCGAACGCCTCCACATTCGCGGTTTGGGTGTCGGTAGCGCGACGCTGCGGCATAGCGCGCGCATCGGGTGTCGATCCGAAACGGTCAAAGACACGACGTCCGAACAGCAGCAGGCCGAGGATCAGCGCGATGCCCGTGCCCCCGAGCCACAGCAGCCAGTTCCTGCTGCCGCTTGCCTGCTCGACGGCTGCCGGGCGAATGATCGCGACCGGTACGTTGGGAGAGCTCGACGACGTCGCCGGCCCCTCGACCTGTGTATCGGGGATAACCACTGACTCAACGGCAGGATTGTCGGAGTTCGTGATGACGTCGCCGGGCTGCAGTTCGGCGAGCGGCTCTGCCGTCGCCGTGACGGCCGCAACCGGTTCTGCCACGGCGGGCGAGGGCATCGGGATGCTCTCGGGCTGATAGACGGAACTGGTGATAACCGGGATGTCTGGCTCTGCCGCCACCGGATCCGCGGTCGCGGCGGTCGGCGCCGCTGGCGTAGCGACGACTGCGAGCGGCGCGTCGGCGCCGAAGTCCGGAATGGTCAGCCAACTTCCCGCCTGAAGCTTGTTGGGATCATTGTCGAGGAAGGCATCCGGGTTAGCCGCGAATATCGCGTTGACTGCCGTCCACAGTCCGACCGGCCGATTCTCGATGCGCTGCACGATTTCCGACAGCGAGTCGCCGGGCTGCACCTGGTAGCGCGAGGCGTTCTCGATGGGAGTGCGCGTAACCGGCTGGCGGCGGGCAGGCGCTGACTGGCGGATGACGAGGGTCTGTGCCAGCTGCGGCTGCGACGCAACTTGCGCGGCCGTTGGCGCCGGGATCGGCGCGCCCTGAGGTTCGGCCGGATCGATGAACAGGAGGTAGTCGCGAATGAGCTGCGGGGTGTACTGGCAACGAACGCTCAGGCGCATCGTCACCATCGGCTCGCGTACGACTGCACTGCCGGTGATTGCGATGACGCCGTCAGTCACGATCATCGAACCCTTGTCAACGGACGGCAGGCCGCCGCCAGGCGTTGCCGGCTGCAACGTCACGCAGTCGCTCGAAAGAGCCTCGTTCGGCCCGAGCGCATAGCTGATACTGGCCCGCAGGGGCTGGCCCAGCGACGAATGAATCTTTACCTCGCCCAATTCCAGGGCGGAGGCTGGCGCGGCGGCGATGCTGCCACCAACCACGACGAGTGCGGATTTGAGACTGCTGGTGCTTTTCACTTCCCGGTACCCCTTTCTGCGGCCTGAACCGCAAGTCCGGCTATTCTATGTGGCGGCGCGCGGCGCTCGTTAGCGCACGGGTCGAACACCCAAGCGTGACATGCGTCACACTTTTTTTTGATATTAAAAACAGCTAGTTAGCGTTTGCAGCGGCCAATTCGGCCAAAGACGTCTGCTTGCGGTTCTCGGTATCCTCGAGCACTACCTCGGGCTCGTTGACATAATGGCCCTGCATGAAGTCGATACCCAGCTGGAACAGGACGGCCATCGCATTGGCATTCTCGACACGTTCCGCGATCGATTTGATGTTGCGTTCCGCCGCGGCGCGCACGATTCGGTCGACGGCCTGCTGGGTTTCGTTGTCGGTCATCAGCGAGTGCATCAGTTCACCGTCCACCTTGATGTAGTCCGGTTTCAGGATGTCGAGGATCTGGAATTTCTCGCGGTCGACGCCGTAGTGTTCAAGCGCGAACCCGACGCCGATCTTGCGCAGTTTGTCGACAATGGCACGTGTCTGCTTGATGTGTTTTGCTGCATCGCGTTCCGGAATCTGCATGACGAGCCGGGTGCAATCAAAGCTGTGCTTGTCGAACTCCTGGTCCATCCAGGGGATAGTGGTGCGATCAAGCACCGACTGCCTGGACAGACGCACGAACACGCGGTCGGCTTCGGAGTCTTCGCAGAACTTGATCGCCGCCTTGATCATCCAGCGATCGATGTTCTTCATCATGTTGCTGCGTTCGGCAGCCGGCAGGAACTCCGATGGCAAGACAGAGTTTCCTTGCTCATCGAGCATGCGTACCAGCAGGTCGTACATCTCGATGCCATCGCTGCGCAGCCCGGCGATCGGCAGCTGCGCGAGCCGGAAACGGTTGTCCATCAGCGCCGCCTTGAGGTGCTTGACCCAGATGGCGTCGAACTCCTGTTGTTTCGAGTCTTCGTCGGCGCTTTCATTCAGCATCACGGTGTTGCCGCCTGCCTCCCTGCCCAGTTCATACGCATCGACAGTTGCCGCCACGAAGTCTTCGAGCGTGCCGTAGACCTCATTTGCCGCGCAGACGCCGACCGTACAGGTCAACTGCGTGGAGCGGTCCTCGGCCTCGAAGGTCAACTTGCGAACGTACTCGCAAAGCTGTTTACCCCAGACTTCCGCGTCGCGCGGGCTGCCGCGCTCCAATAACACCATCAGGGCCGTGCCCTCGAATCGCCCCGCAACGTCGCGGGGATGCATTCGTTTGCGAACGGCCTCGGCGAACTGGCCCAGGATTTCGTCCGAATTCAGGATGCCGACCTTCTTGACGACATCGCCGAACTTGTCGACTTTGACGTAGGCCAGCACGTGCGTGCCCGAAGACGGCTTGCGGGCCAGCCGCTTCTGAATTCTCTCGATGAACTGGGCGCGGTGAAAGAGCAGGGTGGCCGGGTCACGCTGCAACGCATCGTGCACCAGCTTCGTCGGCTCCTTGTTATTCTCCGGCGCCTTGACCTTGACCTGCACGCACGGGCCGTTGTCGAGCGCGAACTTCTTGAATTCGAGATGCACCTCGCCCGACTCTTCGGTCGTGACGTGCGCCTTGGCGACCAGCTTCTCGTCTTCCGCCCACTTGCCGGCGATCGCGGCGACGAGCGCGCCCTTGATAGCAGCGTGGCTTTCGGCCTCGAAGCTGTCCATGAGCGGCAGCCCCATGACCTCATCATCGCCCGCTACACAGAATAGCTTCATCCAAGACTGGTTGACCTCGGTGATGATGCCTTCCTCAACGAGTGCGATGGCATCAGGAGACGAGCCCATGTAGTCGCGTAGCTGCTTCTTGTACTCAGTGGCCGAGTGAATCGTCGAGTTGAGGGCACGCTCCACGCGCAGCGCGCGCAGTTCGCGCGAGACTACCGCCTGCAGTCGGTCCCGGTTGCCCAGCGACACCATATCGCAGGCGCCGGATTTCATGGCTTTCTGGATGCTGAATTCGTCGGCCTCTTCCTGCAGAGCGACGAGCGGCACTTCCGGATTGAATCGTTCTTTCTGTTTGATGACCTGGCGAATTGTGTCGGGGTATTTGTCGCAGTTGAGAATCAACAGTTCGACGTTTTCGGCGCCGAGGGTTTGGCCGAGGTGTTTGGGGTTGTTGATCCAGTGACAATGTGCAGCATGACCGCCGTCGCGCAGCGAACTGTTGATCAACGCTACGTCGTCTTCGTTCTCCGTCAGGACGGCGATGGAAATGCTGTGTCGCCCGCTCAAATTGCGTTCCTTGCGAACTTCCGGCGTCATCCTGTCTGAGCCGGATTCTGTCAAAGGAGCTTGAGTCTAGCACCGCCAATGCTGGTGTCCCGTGCGGCGTTGCAAAACCGTGACGGGTATCAAATTTCGGTGTGAATTCAGTGCGATCACTGTGATAATTCGGCCTTCAGTGGCACAGAACCGGCAGACCGGTATCATCCCAGATTATGGCAAATTACAGCACCAACGAATTCCGCTCCGGCCTCAAGATCATCATCGACAACGACCCCTGCATCATCGTCGAGAACGAGTTTGTAAAGCCCGGAAAAGGCCAGGCCTTCAACCGCGTTCGCATCAAGAACCTCAAGACCGGCAAGACCGTCGACAAGACCTTCAAGTCGGGCGAGTCGGTCGAGGCCGCCGACGTCATCGATACCGAGATGCAGTTCCTCTATGCCGACGGTGAGTTCTGGCATTTCATGGTGCCGGATACCTTTGAGCAATACGCTGCCGACGGAGCGGCCGTAGGCGATGCGAAGGACTGGATTTCTGACGGCGACATGTGCGCGATCACGCTTTGGAACAACGCGCCGCTGCTCGTGGACCCGCCGAACTTCGTGGAGCTTGAAATTGTCGAGACGGACCCCGGCGTTAAAGGCGATACGGCCAGTGGCGGCGTCAAGCCGGCGAAGCTGTCGACCGGCGCGGTGGTGCGTGTGCCCCTGTTCGTCGATCAGAACGAAGTGATCAAGGTCGACACGCGTTCGCGCGAGTACGTCTCCCGCGTCAAATAAATCCCGGCGAGTTCGCCTGCAGGCGGCAAAAGGCGCGGCACAGCGACTCGATGCCGTCCCGATCCGTGGCGTTGAAGCGATCGAGCGAGGGACTGTCGATGTCCAGCACGCCGATCAGTTCGTCGCCGACGACCAGCGGCACCACGATTTCCGATCGTGAATCCGCGTCGCAGACGATATGGCCAGGGAACGCATGCACATCGGGTACGACCTGGGTCTCGCGGGTGGCTGCAGCTGTCCCGCACACGCCGTTGCCCAGCGGGATACGCACGCAGGCGGGTTTACCCTGGAACGGTCCCAGCACGAGTTCGTCACCGCGAAGCACATAGATGCCCAGCCAGTTAACGTCGTCGAGCGCGTTGAACAACAGGCCGACAAAGTTACTGCTATTGGCGAGGGCATCCGGCTCGTCGCCGGCGATAGCAGTGAACTGCGATTCGAGCAGTGGGTAGTCAATGTCAGTCATGATGTCTCCGTCGCGAATGTTATGACGTCGCGAATATCGTCGGCCTGGTCAAGCACCATGTGCAAGCGTTCCATGCCGACCGCGACGCCGGCGCATGCAGGCAGCCCGGCCTCAAGGGCCGCCAGCAGTGATTCGTCGGCAAGCAGGCTGCTGCGGCCGCTGCGTTCGCGAGCGGCTATGTCGGTTTCCATGCGCTGCCGTTGCTCGGTGGCGTCGGTCAGCTCGACGTAGCCGTTGGCCAGTTCCAGGTCGCCGCAAAACACCTCGAAGCGGTCCGCGACGCGCGCATCCTTCGGGCACAGGCGGGCGAGCGACGCCTGGCTGGCGGGGTAGTGCTGCACGACCGTCAGCCGGTCCGGGGCAAATTGCGGCGCGATGACGTCGGCCATGATGAGGTCCAGCGCCGCGTCGCGATCATCGCCCAGCGCATCGCGCAAGCGCCGCTCGCTGGTCGCTCGCGCGACGATGTCGGCGGCGTTCCCTTCGATCGGGTCGACGCCCGCGTGCTCTTTGCAGGCCGCGGCGTAGTCGATCCGCTCGAAGGTCTCGGTAAGCGCCGGTAGATTGAGGCATGCGGCGATGAAGCCGACCGTGTCCTCGACGATGGCGTCGAGATCGAAGCGCAGGCGATACCATTCGGCCATCGTAAATTCCGGCAGATGCCGCTTGCCGGCCTCGCCGCCGCGAAATACGCGGCAGATCGAGTAGATGTCCGGGTAGCCCGCGGCCAGCAGGCGCTTCATGTAAACCTCGGGTGAGGTTTGCAGGTAGCCGTCCTTGCCCGGCTTGCCGCGCAGGCCCAGGTTTTCGATGTTCGGATCGGAGGTGGGGTAACGGCACAGCGCCGGCGTGTCGACGGCGAGCAGGCCCTGGTCGCTGAAATAGTCGCGCGCCCGTTCGAGCATAGCAGCGCGGCGCATGGCGACGCGCATGTCTGTCAGGGGCTTCCAGCCGCTCATGCGTGCTGTAATTCGCCGATCATCTCGCCCATGCGCACGGTCGCGCCCGCCTGCAGGGACGGGTTCCAGTCGCAGGCGCCCGGTGGCGTCAGCAGGATGACCGTGCTGCCCATGTTGAACCAGCCGAGCAGATCCCCCCTGGCGACCTGCTGCGGTCCGTTCGCAAGGTCGATCGACTCGACAACGCCCGTGCGACGCGGGCGAACCTCGCCGCTCCAGGGTGTCGAGATGCTGCCAACGTTCAATGCGCCGACGAACACCAGCACCCAGGGGCCGCGGTCCGAGTCGAAGTGCAACGCCAGTCGCTCATTGCGACGGAACAGTCCGGGTAAATGCGCAGCGGTCGCCGTATTGACGCTGAAGAGGTCGCCCGGCAGGTAGCGCGCCGCGGTTACACGGCCGTCAAGCGGAGCGTGCACGCGATGATAGTTGTAGGGCGCCAGGTAGATGGTGGCATAAGCGCCGTCGACAAAACGGCGGGCCTCCTGGAGGTCCGTGGCCAGCAGGTCCTCGAGCGTGTAGTCGTGTCCCTTGGCCTGGAAAATTCGATTGCCTTGGATTCCTCCGGCGCTGCTGACTGTGCCATCGACCGGGGAAACGACCGACGCAGCACCGTCGTCGATCGGGCGCGCGCCGTCCTCGAGTTCGCGGACAAAAAAGTCGTTGAACGTCGCAAAATCGCCAGGCACCTCGCGTTTCACCTCATCGATATCGACCTTGTACAAACCGATGAAACGGCGAATAAACAGGTCTTTGAAACGGCGATTGCGAATCCGCGCGAGCCGGTATACCAGCGCGGTCATCCAGAAGCGCGGCAACAGGTATTGCAGCCATACGAAAAGGCGAGACATGGCTGACTTAATCTCCGGCCGTCACGCTAACCGAGAGAATCATCGATTCGCCCGAGTGAAACTCCAGCGTGACCGAGTCCAGGTCGTCGCCGGGACGCATCAGCATGAGGTGTTTGCCGCCGGGCTTGAACTCGACCGCCGAACCGGCGGGCACCGATACTTCACCGAGCGCGCGCATCCTGGATACTCCGTCCTCGATGACCGTCTCGTGCATTTCGACCTTGCCGAACTGCGGGCTCGTGACCCGGTCGATCGCGATGTCCGTATCAGAGTTGTTCCGCAGCGTCAGGTATCCGGCGGACATCTGCATGCCGGGCATTGGCCGTTTGACGACGACATCCGTAGCGACCACCGGCGGCGCATCGCTGCCGCATGCTGCCAACAGGGTGAGAATGACGACGACGGGTAAACGCATTATCGGAGCCCCATGATAATTGGTACGTCATGCGCGAAGTTTTCGGCTTCGTGCGGTGTGCTGAAGACGGCGCGGTAGCTTCCCTCCGGATCGATGAGCAGCACGGCCGCCGAATGGTCGACGGCGTAATCGTCGCCATCCAGGGCCGACTTCTCGAACCAGATACCCAACGCGCCGGTCAGCTTGCGAAGTTCGTCCAGCTCGCCCGTGATGCCGAAAGTCCCATCGCCGAAGTAGCCCACGTACCGGGCGAGTTTTTCCGGCGCGTCGCGCTCGGGATCGACGCTCACGAGCACGATCCGCGGCAGCACTTCGAAACCTTCGTCCGCCATCTGTGAACGCGCGCTGGCAAGAACCTGCAGCGTGAGCGGGCAAATGTCGGGACAGTGCGTAAAGCCGAAGAAGACGAGATCCCACTGGCCGTCGAAGACGCTGCGATCGACCGGGGACCCGGTATGGTCGAGCAGCGCAAACTCGGGCAGTTCGACTTTGGCGGGCAGCAGCGTTGCCACGCGCGGCTCGGCCGGTGGAGCGGACGTGTTGAATGACAGCCACGTGCCGGCCGCGATTGCCACGACCGCGACAGCGGCGACGAGAAGTTTCCTGGAGCCCATGATTTCCTGAGGGGGTTTGCGCGAGGCGCGTATTCTAAACGACACTCACGGCCTATGGCAGTTCATTCGGGCGACAACACGACGGTCGAGGGCGTCATTCGCGAACTCGCGAAGCGCTTCGACGCCGCGGGCCTCAGTTACGGGCACGGCACCGACAACGCGGTCGATGAGGCCGCGTGGCTCGTGTTTGCGAGCCTCGGCCTTGGGCATGACGATGCGCCGAATGCCTACGCGCGCCCAGTCACAACAGCCGAGGCCGAGGCCATCGAGGCGCTTGCCGCGCAACGTATTGACGGGCGTGTCCCGGTGGCCTATCTCGTCAAGCAGGCGTGGTTTGCCGGACTGGAGTTCTATGTCGACGACCGCGTTTTGGTGCCGCGGTCACCATTCGCCGAACTGATTGCCGCGCGCTTCGAGCCCTGGCTCGCGCCCGGTTCGTTGCGGCACGCGGTCGACCTCGGGACTGGCAGCGGCTGCATTGCGATCGCGATCGCGGCCGCGTTTCCTGACGCCCGGGTTGATGCGGTCGATATTTCCGGGGACGCGCTCGAGGTCGCGCGAATCAACGTCGAGCGTCACGCCATGCAGGACCGGGTGCGCCTCGTGCAATCCGATTTTTTCAGAGGCCTCGAGGGTCGCGAGTACCAGCTAATCGTCAGTAACCCGCCGTACGTTGACAAAGAGGACATGGACGCCCTGCCGGAGGAGTATCGTCACGAGCCTGAACTCGGACTCGCCGCAGGCGACGATGGTCTGGATTCGGTTCACGCCATCCTGCATGATGCATCGCGTTTTCTCAGCGACGGTGGCATTCTGGTCTGCGAAGTCGGCAACAGTCAGCCAGCGCTGGAAGCAGCTTATCCGGGCCTTGCTTTCACCTGGCTTGAGTTCGAGCACGGCGGGTCGGGTGTGTTCCTGCTGACGAAAAACGATTTACAGGGTCTTTAGCGTGTCGGGCAACAGCATAGGAAAGAACTTCGTCGTTACGACGTATGGCGAAAGTCATGGCGTGGCGCTCGGCTGCATCGTCGATGGCTGTCCACCCGGCATGCCGCTGACGGCCGAGGACATCCAGTCCGATCTCGAACGACGCCGCCCCGGCAAGTCGCGGTACGTGACGCAGCGCAAGGAGCCGGACCAGGTCGAGATCCTGTCGGGCGTGTTCGAAGGCGTGACGACGGGTACACCGATCGGTCTGCTGATCCGCAACGTCGATCAGCGCAACCGTGACTACGATGCGATCAAGGACAAGTTCCGTCCTGGTCACGCCGACTACACCTACCAGCAAAAGTACGGCATCCGCGACTATCGCGGTGGCGGTCGTTCATCAGCCCGTGAGACCGCCATGCGCGTGGCGGCCGGAGCTATCGCCCGCAAATACCTTCGCGAACGCGCCGGCATCGAGATTCGTGGCTACCTCTCGCAAATCGGGTCGATCGAACTCGAGTGCAAGGACCTGTCTATTGTCGATGACAACCCTTTCTTCTGTGCGGATCCCGCGCAGGTCGAAAAACTCGAGGCCTACATGATCGAATTGCGCAGGGCGCAGGATTCGATCGGCGCGAAGATCAGCGTGCTGGCCACCAACCTGCCGCCCGGGCTCGGGGAACCGGTCTTCGACAAGCTCGAGGCTGCGCTGGCGCACGGCCTGATGAGCATACCGGCGGTGAAGGGTGTGGAGTTCGGCGCGGGTTTTCGGGCCGTCACACAGCATGGCAGCGAACATCGCGATGAGATCGGGCCCGACGGTTTTGCGAAAAACGACGCCGGCGGCACGCTGGGTGGTATCTCCTCCGGCCAGGACCTGCTGACCAGCATCGCCCTCAAGCCAACGTCGAGTATCACCAGGCCCGGCAAAACGATCGACAAGCAGGGCCAGGAAACCGAGATCGTGACCAAGGGCCGTCACGACCCCTGCGTCGGCTTACGCGCCACCCCGATTGCCGAAGCGATGGTCGCGCTCGTTCTTATGGATCACTACCTGCGCCACCGCGCGCAAAACGCAGACGTCAGTTCGGAAACCCCTGCAGTATGACCAGTGAATACGATGTAGCGGTCGTCGGTGCTACCGGCGTAGTCGGCGAAGCAATGCTGGAGATTCTCGCCGAGCGCAAGTTCCCGATAGGCAAGATCCACGCACTCGCAAGCGAACGGTCAGTTGGCAAGAGGGTCAACTTCGGCAATCGCGAACTGGTCGTCAGCGACCTGGCGGAGTTCGACTTCTCGACCGTGCAGATCGGCCTGTTCTCGGCCGGGGGTTCGATCTCGGCGGAGTTCGCCCCGGAAGCTGCCGCGGCTGGCTGCGTGGTCATCGACAACACGTCGCATTTCCGCTACGACGACGACATTCCGCTCGTGGTGCCGGAGGTCAACCCGGACGCCATCGCGAATTACACGACTCGAGGCATCATTGCGAACCCGAACTGTTCGACGATCCAGATGGTTGTCGCGCTAAAACCGATTTATGACGCCGCGGGTATCGAGCGTATCAACGTTGCGACCTACCAGGCGGTTTCGGGCGCAGGCCGCGATGCCATGGATGAACTCGTTCGCCAGACGGCATTGCTTATGAACGGTCGCCCGCTCGAGATCGAGGGCGCTGCGAAGCAAATAGCCTTTAATGCTGTGCCCCACATCGACAGTTTCCAGGACAATGCCTATACCAAAGAAGAGATGAAGATGGTGTGGGAGACCCGCAAGATTTTCGGCGATGACAGCCTAATGGTGAATCCCACGGCAGTTCGCATTCCCGTGTTCTACGGGCATTCCGAAGCCGTGCATATCGAGACCAGAGACAAGATCTCAGCCGATCAGGCTCGCGAATTGCTCGAAAATGCCCCCGGGGTCACCCTGGTCGACGGTCAGGAAACCGGCCAATATCCGACGGCCGTCACTGACAGCTCGGGTTCCGACCCGGTATACGTAGGTCGTGTACGTGAGGACATTTCTCACCCACGTGGACTAAACCTGTGGGTCGTGTCCGACAACATACGTAAGGGCGCGGCTCTAAATAGCGTCCAAATTGCTGAAATATTGGCGAAAAACCATTTATAAGCTATAGTCCACCATCATATGTTAAAGCGGTCTGCGCGCCGCGTTACGCCCTCGTGGGGGTCGTTTCGTCGGTGGCTTGGGGAGCTGGAGAAAAATACTATGTCGAGACGACTCTCTCGAATCTCGCTGGCGTTCGTCCTGATGCTGTCAAGCGAGGTCTGGGCCCTTGGCCTGGGAGACATCACGATGAATTCGGCTCTCAACGAGCCGCTGAGTGCCCGAATCGAGCTGCTGTCCGCGACGCCCGAAGAGCTCGATAACCTGACGATTGCACTGGCGTCGTCGGATACCTTCGCACGCTACGGCATCGATCGCCCGTTCTTCCTCAACGACATGCAGTTCTCGATCGTGCGCAGCGGCCGAGCCGACGGCAACTATGTCCAGCTGACCTCGATGTCACCGATGGCGGAACCGTTCCTGACGTTTCTTGTTGAAGCATCCTGGTCGCGCGGTCGACTGCTTCGCGAGTACACCGTTTTTCTGGATCCGCCGACCTTTACGCCACCGGCAGCCGACACCGCGCCGGCCGTGCAGGCGCCGACGCGCACGGCGCCGTCGGATAGCGGTCGCATCGATCGTACGCCGCCGCCTGCTGCGCAGCCGCAACCGACGCCACGTCCTGCCCCAGCGCCGCGACCGGCCGAGACGCAGCCGGCGCCAATGCCGCAGCCGGAACCGCAGGCTGCACCGGAACCCGTCGTCGACGACAGGCCGTTCAGCAGTGCCGACGGCGCCGACATGGTCGTCGAACGTGGCGACACGCTCTGGGGCGTCGCATCCCGCGTGCGGCCGGATTCCCGCCTGACGATGAACCAGACGATGCTGGCTATCTTCGAGGCCAATCCAGAGGCATTCGGCGGCAACATTAATATTCTCCGCGCCGGAGCGGCCCTGCGCATCCCGAGCGCCGACGAAATATTCCAGATCAACCGGGCCGATGCGCTGGCCGAGGCGCAGCGCCAGCACGCAGCGTGGGGCGGCGGCACGGTTCCGGAGGTGCCGGAAACCTCGACACGGCCCAGCCTGACGCTGGTGCCGCCCGACGAGGACATCGGCGAGGCTGCCGATACATTCGTGCCTGAGGCCGAGCCCGAACCCGTCCTGGAAGCCGAACCGGAAACCGTGGCGGACGATGACTCGATCCGCGAACAGGAAATTCTCGACCGCATCGCTGAACTCGAGAGTGCGGACGTGCCGCAGCAACAGTCGCTGATCGAAATTCGCGACAACGAGATTGCGCAACTGCAAGAAGAACTGGCGCGTATCCGGGGCGAAGTCTACGAGCCGGCGATTGAAGACCCGTTCGTCGAGGAACTCGATCCGGATGCGCTGGAAGAAGTCGATGCGGAAGCGATGGCCGACGAGATGGAGGACGCGGCTGACAACGAGATAGCGGAAGACGCGGAGGCGCCGGCTGACGTTATTCGCACGCAAGACACTGCCACCGAGGAGCCGGGCATCGTTGACCAGATTCTCGGCTTCGTGACCGGCATCTACGGAATCATCGCTGCCGCCGTAATCCTGGTTGTCGGTGCACTGGTCTGGTTCATGCGCCGCGGCCGCGGCGACGATGATGTCGAGGACTGGCAGCCCATCGACAAGGACGAGATCGCCGCCGGCGCGATGGAGGCGACAGAGACGCTGGCCGCGCCGACGGGCGAGGAATCGTTCGTCGTGGTCGAGCAGGAGCCGGCGGTTGGCGGGCTGGACGAGACGATCGATGCCGAGGTGCCTGCCGTCTCCGTGGATGCCACGGAAGAGATTTCGATTCCGTCAGCCGATATGACGGAGTCGACTGGCGATGCCGGTCAGCTCACTTCGCTCGAGGACACATTCAGTTCCGAAACAGCGATCAACCTTGACCAGTCGGACCCGATCGCTGAGGCTGACTTCCACATGGCCTATGGTCTGTACGACCAGGCGGCCGACCTGGTGAACGGCGCATTGCAGGTTGAGCCCGAGCGTTCCGACCTGTTGACCAAGCTGTGCGAAATTTACTTCGTCTGGGGCAATCGCGACGCGTTCATCGACGCCGCCGGGCGCCTGAAGGGCGTTGTCGGCGACGGCGAAAGCGCCGACTGGGACAAGATTGTCATCATGGGCCAGCAGATCGCTGCCGAAGACGAGCTGTTCGCTGGCGCCAGTGCTGCCGGCGCGACCAAGGCGGTCGACCTCGCGTTCGAGGACGGCGGCGACGAGACCGGTGCGCTTGACATGGACTTCGGCGCCGGCGGTGACGAGGCCGGCGAAGTGCTCGACATCGGGGTGACTGATGACGAAGACACCGCGGCACTCGACGCAGGCGACGACGGCGTCGACTTCGTACTCGATACGACCGGGGAGACCGAAGTTACGTCGCTCGAGGATATGGATGAGACCGCCGAGAGCCCGACCGTCGAGGCCGTCGACTTCGATATCACCAAGGAGATGCCAACGGCCGAGGCGCCGCTGGACGAAGATACGATCGACGCCGCTAGCCTGGATGAAACCACGAGCACACCCACGATCGAAGAGCAGTTCGACGTGCTCTCGGGGACAGCCGAGCTGCCGTCGCTGGATGACACGGTCGGCGACGCCATCGAGGTGGCCGGGCAGTCAGCCGACCAGACCGCGGAGATCAATCTCGACGACCTGGACCTCGAGATCGACAGTATGGCGGAGACGGAGCTCGCGTCGCTCGATGATCTCGACTCAACCGGCAAGATGGCAGCGCTCGCTGACACGGGTATCGAAGAGGCGGTCGAGGACATTGCATCGGTCACGGGCAAGAACCTCGAGATCGATCCCGATTCCACTGGCGTGCAGGAGCAGCTTGTCAGCACGGAAGACACCGGCGTAAACGAGGCGCTGAGCGACACGGGCGTTCTCGAAGGTCCGGACGAGAAACTGCTCGATGCCACGGGTGTCACGCAGGTGCTGAGCGCCGACCTGGCGGTCGAGACGACGACCGATGCCGAAGGCGACGCCGCGGCGGAAGACGACGCGACGATGCTGGCGACGACGTTGGGCACCGAGCCGCTCGGGGAGAGTCTGCCGGATGACGCCGAGACGCTGCTGGCAAGCCTCGATGATGAAGCTGGCGAGGGAGATTTCGATTTCGCGAAGACCGAGGCGCTGCCGAAAGACGCGTTTACGGGCGACATGAACATGGACGAAACCGGCGAAATGCCGGCCGTCGCAAGTACCGACGTGGAACTTGATCTCGACGACCTGACGGCGGCCCTCGAGATCAGCGACACCGGCGATACCGTCGAGCAGCCGCGTGATGATGCCACGGTGGAGCAGCCGCGTCCGACGGCGGATGAGTTCGAAGCAACCGGCACGGTATCCCTCGGCGCCGACGAGATGAGCGATGAACTGTCGGAGGCGCGCACGATGACCGAGGTCGGCACCAAGCTCGACCTTGCGCGCGCTTACGTCGATATGGGCGACCCGGCGGGCGCCCGCTCGATCCTTGAAGAGGTTCTCGACGAGGGTGACGACGGGCAGCGCCAGCAGGCGCAGCAATTACTGGATTCGTTGCCCAGCTAAGAGTTGAACCGCTCGTAAGTGCGCATCGCGATCGGTCTGGAGTACGACGGAACGGCGTACAACGGCTGGCAGCGCCAGCGCACCGGGCTGGGTGTCCAGGCCCGCGTCGAGGAAGCCCTCGAAACCGTTGCGAATCATCCCGTTGAAGTCGTCTGTGCGGGCCGGACCGACACCGGCGTGCACGCATCGGGCCAGGTGGCGCACTTCGATACCGACAGTAAACGCGAGCCGCGCAGCTGGCTGCTTGGCGCAAACAGTAACCTCCCCGACGACATCAACCTGACCTGGGTGGCCGGCGTCAGCGACGAGTTTCATGCGCGCTATTCGGCGACCGCGCGCAGCTATCGTTACCTCATACTGAATCGCGTGCAGCGCTCGGCGCTGTTTAGGCAGCGCGCCTGGTGGGTGTATGCGGGCCTCGACGCCGACCGCATGCATCGTGCGGCGCAGGCGCTTGTCGGTGAGCACGACTTTTCGGCGTTTCGCGCCGCCGGGTGCCAGGCGCAGAGGGCGATGCGTAACATCTCGACAATCTCGGTAACTCGCGACGCTGACTGGGTAACGATCGACGTCACGGCAAACGCATTCCTGATGCACATGGTGCGCAACATTACGGGCACGCTGGTGGCCATCGGCAGCGGCGACGAGCCTGAGACATGGGCGGGCGAAGTCCTGCAGAGCAAGGATCGCACCCGGGCAGGCGTCGCCGCGCCCCCGCACGGATTGACATTGACCGACGTCGTCTACCCGGGAGCCTTCAAATTGCCGCCTAACCCCAACGCCGATTTGAGATAAGATGCGCCCATGAGCTGGTTCGAAAAATTAATGCCTTCACGTATCAGCACGGAAAAGCGTACGCGGTCCGTGCCTGAAGGCGTATGGATCAAGTGTCCGAACTGCGATGCCCAGCTGTATCGCAACGAGCTGGAGCGCAACATGCAGGTGTGTCCTAAGTGTGACCACCATATGCGCATCGGCGCGCGCCAGCGCCTTGGTTTTTTCCTCGACCCGGACTCGCAGCAGGAGTTGTCGGGCCAGCTCGAGCCCCAGGACCCACTCAAGTTTCGTGACAGCAAGCGCTACCGGGATCGAATCGTGCAGGCGCAGAGGAATACCGGGGAAAAAGACGCTCTCATATCGGTGACCGGCACGCTGCACGGGCGCCCGATCGTCGCCTGCGCCTTCGAGTTCGCCTTCATGGGCGGTTCGATGGGCTCCGTCGTCGGCGAGCGCTTCACGCGCGCCGCGAATCACGCCGCCGACAACAAGATGCCCCTGGTCTGCTTTTCCGCCAGCGGCGGCGCCCGCATGCAGGAAGCCCTGTTTTCCCTGCTGCAGATGGCCAAGACGTCGGCGGCGCTGGCCCGGCTCGGCCAGGAAGGCGTGCCTTTCGTATCGGTACTGACCGACCCCACTACCGGGGGCGTGTCTGCCAGCCTGGCGATGCTGGGCGATGTGAACATCGCCGAGCCCAATGCGTTGATCGGCTTCGCCGGCCCGCGGGTTATCGAGCAAACGGTGCGCCAGAAACTCCCCGAGGGGTTCCAGCGTAGTGAATTCCTGCTCGATCACGGCGCCATCGACATGATCGTCGATCGCCGCCAGATGCGCGAACAGGTGGCTGACCTGCTGGCCAAGTTCGAGCATCGTCCGAGCCCGATTCCCCAGTAAAAGCCGTGGATATCGCCGCGACGCCCTTGTCTCAGTGGCTGGCGAGGCTGGAAACGGTCTCGTCGCGAGAAATCGACCTGGGGCTCGGCCGTGTATCGCGCGTGCTCGAGCGCCTCAATCTGCCTCCCGCCAGAACCGTACTGCACATTGCAGGCACCAATGGCAAAGGGTCCAGCGTTGCGATGCTGGAGGCTATGCTGCGGCCGACTGACGCCCGGGTGGGCAGCTACACATCGCCACACATCCTGAATTACAACGAGCGCATCTGCGTCGATGGGCGCGACGCGAGCGACGCCCAGATCGTGGCCGCCTTCGAGCGTGTCGAGGCGGTTCGTGACGGCGAGGAGCTCACGTATTTCGAATTCGGCACGCTCGCCGCGCTGGTCGTGTTTGCCGAGGTCGGCGCGGATACGCTGCTGCTGGAGATCGGCCTGGGTGGTCGGCTCGACGCGGTCAATGCCGTGGAGCCGACGGCCGGGCTGATCACCAACATCGGCCTCGACCATTGCGCCTGGCTGGGCGAGGACATCGAGTCCATTGCCTTCGAGAAGGCCGGCATCATGCGGCCCGGCAAGCCGTTCGTGTTCGGCTCCCGGGAGATGCCGAATGCGATCGGTCGCCATGCCGCCGACATCGGCGCCCGCCTGCTGGCGGCAGGCCGGGACTACGACTGGAAGCTCGCAGGCGACACGTGGAGCTGGCGCGGTGCGACGCGCTCGCTGGACAGCCTGCGGCGCCCCGTCCTGATCGGCGACCACCAGGTCACGAATGCGGCCGGGGTGCTGGCGCTGCTCGAGGCCGGCGGTTTTGGCGCTGTGCTGACGCAAGAGGCGGTCAACGAGGCGCTGGCCCGCGTGGAACTTGATGGCCGCATCCAGTCGATCGACCTCGACACGAACTGGGTGGTCGATGTCGCCCATAATCCGGACGCAGCTGAAGCGCTGGCCGGCGGACTGGAGGGCTTTGATGGCAGGACGATCGCTATCATCGGCATGCTGGACGATAAAGACGTGGAGACCGTCGCAGCGCATCTCGACGCGCAGGTCGATCACTGGATTGCCGTCGCCGCCGACAGCCCGCGCGCCGTCGATGCAGCCGATCTGGCGCGGCGGGTCGGCGTAAGCACCGGCAACGAATGCGAAGTCGCGGAGTCGCTGCATGCCGCGATGCAACGCGCGGAGGGTCTTGCCGGACCCGACGACAGGGTGCTGGTAACCGGGTCTTTTTATCTGGTTGGACCTGCTCTCGACCAGCTATACTCGCGTCGCAAATGATGGATCGAGCCCTCAAAGAACGCATCATCGGCGCCGCCGTGCTCGTGCTGGTCGTCGTACTCGTCGTGCCCGTGTTTCTCGACGGTCCGCCCGAGGAGGGCGAGATTGTCAGCGAGCGGGTATCGCTGCCCGGCCAGTCGGACCAGGAGACCAAGACAATCGTCCTCGATCGCGACCGCAGCAGCCCGGTGCCGGCGAACGAGCCTGAAGAGCGCCCGATCGCCACGCCGCGGCCGCAACCGGCGCCGGTGCAGACGCAGGCACGCAGCGAGCCGCAGGAAGCGCCCGCCGAGTCGCGCCCGGCCGAACAGCCTGCCGAGCGGGAGCCGCAGCCGGAGCCAAAGCCCGCCGCCGAGACGTCGACCACCGGTATGTGGGCGGTGCAGCTAGGCAGTTTCGGCAACCAGGAGAACGCCGAGAGGCTGGCGGCCGAGTTGCGCAAGGCGGGGCACGCCGCGTTCCTGAGCCAGGTATCGACGTCGGCTGGCCAGCGTCACCGCGTGCGCATCGGGCCGCAGAAAGACCGGGCGGCAGCGGAGGCCGTGGCGGCCAAGCTGCGCCAGGCGGGCCACGACGTGAAGGTCCTGCCGCACCCCTGAAGTTGTAGCCGGTCGGGACTCTGTTAGAATCTCGTTCCATTCCTTCCGGTCAATGAGCCGACCTGCTGTTCCTGATGCCGATTATCGACATTGTCATCATCGTTGCCGTCACGATTTCCGTCATCATTGGCATCGTCCGGGGATTCGTCAAAGAAGCCATTTCGATTGCGGCCCTGCTGGTGGCCATCTGGGCGGCCATGTTCTTCGGACCGGCCGTCGGCGCGGTCTCAGAGAGCTGGATCGCCTCCAAGGACCTGCAAATCTGGTTTGGCCGCATCCTCGTCTTCGCAATCATCCTGTCAATCGGCGGGCTGCTGGGATGGGGCATCTCGAAACTCGTGCGGTTGTCCGTGCTGAGTGGCATGGACCGTCTGGCGGGCGCCGTGTTCGGCGCGGGTCGCGGCATACTGCTGGCGGCCCTGTTGGTGCTGGCCGGGCAATTCGCCGGCTTCAGCAACGATGAGTGGTGGCAGCGGTCGTCGCTCGTGCCGTACCTGGAGCAGGTTGCGGAGTGGATCAAAGTGATGGCGCCGCAGGGTTATGAAATCCTGGTGCCCCAAGAGGAGCTGATCTGAGTCATGTGCGGAGTTGTCGGCATAGTCTCCCATTCACCGGTCAACCAGTCGATTTATGACGCACTGACCGTCTTGCAGCACCGCGGCCAGGACGCGGCAGGCATTGTCACCTGGGGTGAGAACGGCTTGCGGCAACGCAAGAGCAACGGCCTCGTTCGTGACGTGTTCCGGCATCGTCATATGCTGCGCCTGTCCGGCAATGTCGGTATCGGCCATATCCGTTACCCGACCGCTGGCGGTTCCCGCGCGGCCGAAGCGCAGCCGTTCTACGTCAACTCGCCTTACGGGATCTGCCTCGGCCACAACGGCAACCTGACCAACTACGACGAACTGGCCGAGATGCTGGCCAAGGAAGACCGGCGCCACCTGAACACGGGCTCGGACTCCGAGGTGCTGCTGAACGTCTTTGCGCACGAATTGCAGAACCGGGCCAACGGCCATCCGACGCCGGACCAGGTCTGGGAGGCCGTCGAGGCTGTGCACGAGCGCTGCACGGGCGGCTACGCGGTCGTCGCCCTGGTCGTGGGCATTGGCATCGTTGCGTTTCGCGACCCGAACGGCATACGGCCGCTCGTGCTCGGCGAGCGTTCCTCTGAAAAGGGCAATGAGTACATGGTTGCGTCGGAGAGCGTGGCGCTCGACGTGCTGCAGTTCCAGCGCCTGCGCGACGTCAAGCCCGGGGAGACGGTGTTTATCGAGAACGATGGCACCCTGCACACGCGTGAACACCTGCAGAAGACGCCGCACACGCCCTGCATTTTCGAGTTCGTGTACTTCGCCAGGCCGGATTCAATCCTCGATAACCTGTCGGTCTACAAGACGCGCCTGCGCATGGGCGAACAACTCGCCGGCAAGATCGTGCGCGATTTCCCCGATCATGACATCGACGTGGTGATCCCGATACCCGATACGAGCCGCACGTCGGCCGTGCAGGTCGCACATCATCTGGGCACCAAGTACCGCGAGGGATTCATCAAGAATCGCTATATCGGTCGCACGTTCATCATGCCCGGGCAGGCAGAGCGCGCGAAGTCGGTGCGCCACAAGCTCAATGCCATCGACCTCGAGTTCCGCGGCAAGAACGTGCTGCTTGTCGACGATTCGATCGTCCGCGGGACGACGTCGCGGCAGATCATCAAGCTGGCGCGCGAGGCGGGGGCCAAAAAGGTCTATTTCGCCTCGGCGGCGCCACCGGTTCGCTACCCGAACGTCTACGGCATCGACATGCCGGCCGCGTCCGAGCTGATCGCCAACGGACGCTCTGTCGAGGAAATCCAGGAGTTGATCGGTGCGGACCGGCTGATCTACCAGGACCTGCACGGCCTGATCCGCTCCGTGCGACACGACAACTCCCACATCACGGAGTTTGATACTTCGTGTTTCTCCGGCGAATATGTCACCGGTGATGTTACGGAAGAGTATCTCGACGAAGTGGAGCGGCGCCGCAATGACTCCGCCAAGCAACAGCGCGAGGCCAAGCGCAAGGGACGTGCGGCACTGGATGCGCCCGACGCCGAGAGCACCGATACCGCCGTCGGCATGTAGCCGTTCGCCACTGCGGGGCGATCCCCGATGAGTATCAAGATGATGATCATCGACGGGCAAGCGGATTTCCGCAGCTTGCTGATGCACCACGTCACCACGCACTGGCCCGACGCCATCATCGCGGCCTATGATCCGACCGAGGCGGGCTACCTGCCGGACGAGTTCTCGGGTGCGGGCAACGACATTATCCTGCTGGGCAGCGAACACGGTGACCGGGACGCAATTACGGTGCTCAAGCAATTCACCCGAAAGCCGACGTTCCCGGCTGTGGTCTACTTCGGTCCCAAGACCGACGAGCGGGCGGCGCTGAAGTCCGGCGCTTCTGCGTTCTTTCCGCGCCTCGAAGTTCGACACGATGCGTTGACCGTGCAGCTCAGTGACATACTCGTGTCACGCCGGCGCGTTGCCTCCACGGGGTCGTTATTCGTCGGCGACGAGCGCATCGGCATCCACCCGCTGATCCGGGGGTATAACTTTCTCGAGAAACTCGGCGCGACCTCGCACTCGTCGATTTACCTGGCCGAGCGCGAGTCGACCGGCGTCAAGGTAGTGCTCAAGGTGCTGCAGCAGTTGCCCGACGTCGCCGACAACATCGGTGCCTTCGACCGCTTCCTGCAGGAATACGAGATGATCGCCGAGATCAACCATCCCAATATCGTGCATATCTACGATCTCGGGGTCAGTGACGAGCACGCACACATCGCCATGGAGTACATCGACGCCGGCGACCTGAAGCGGCGTATCTCGGCCGGCATCAACGAGCCGGATGCGGTCCGCTACCTGAAACAGATGGCAAGCGCGCTGGACGAGATTCACCGAATCGGCATCCTGCACCGCGATCTCAAGCCCGGTAACATCATGCTGCGCAGCGATGACTCGATCGCGCTCATCGACTTCGGCCTGGCCAAGCGCATGCGGCTGCGCATGGAGCTGACGGACGAGGGCGAGATCTTCGGCACGCCGTATTACATGAGCCCCGAGCAGGGCCACGGTAATGGCGTCGACCACCGCAGCGACATTTATAGCCTGGGCGTGATTTTTTACGAGATGCTGACGGGCGAGAAACCGTACCGTGCGGATACCGCGATGGGCATCATCTACAAACATGCGCAGGCGCCGATACCGCTGCTGCGGCCACGGTTTGCCAAGTACCAGGCCCTGTTGAACATGATGCTGGCCAAGCGGCCTGACGACCGGCTGCAATCTGCCGGGGAGATCGTGGAATGGCTTTAGTTCCTGAACCGATCGCCGGGTTTCTGCATAACGAGACCCCGCAGGCTTGGCTCGACGAAGCCTCCGGCCGCCTGCCGGAAATGCTGCTGGACCACGCTAACTGCGAGCTCAAGGCGGCGTCCACGGCGCTGGGTTTCCTTTATCGATACCCGGACAGGACGCAGCTGGCCCAGCGCATGTCGCGGCTGGCTCGCGAAGAGCTCAGGCATTTCGAGCAGGTTCGATCCATCATGGAGGACATGGACATCCCGTTCGAGCGCCTGACTGCGTCACGCTATGCGGGCGGACTCAGGGACACGGTACGTGACGAGGAGCCCTGGAAGCTCCTCGACCTGTTATTGATCGGCGCGCTGATAGAAGCTCGCTCCTGCGAGCGCTTCGCCCGGGTTGCGCCGCGGTTGCCGGAGCGGCTGGGCAAATTTTACAACGGTCTGCTGGCGTCAGAGGCGCGCCACTTCGAGCACTACATCGCGTTCGCGCGGTCCGAGACCGGCCTCGACGATGCCGAGATCGATGCGCGGCTGGAGGAACTCAAGGCCATCGAGGCGCAGCTGATCGCCGACCCGGATCCGCAGTTCCGCTTTCATTCCGGCCCGCCCGCATTGTAGGAGCGGCCCATGGCCGCGATCGCGCCCACGGGGCGCTCCTACCGCGGCATCGACTCCAGCTTCGGCCCGCGCGAATCCCAGCGCACGACGCTGCCCTGGGTATACCAGTCGCCCAGAACGATGCGTTTGGCCCTGCGATTACCCAGGTCGACCGTGTGAATATCGGGCCGGTGCGTATGGCCATGCAGCAGCACGTCGACGTTGTGCTCCTTGATGAAGCGTTTCACCTCGTCCTGGTTGACGTCCATGATCTCCAGGCTCATGTTGATCGTCTGCTCGAGGCTCTGGCGCCGCGCCTCCTGTGCATAACGCAGCCTGTCCTTGAGCGGTTTGGCGCGCATCTCTGCCTGCCAGTCCGGGTCGCGCACCATCTTGCGGACGCGCTGGTATTTAACGTCGTCGATACACAGGATGTCGCCGTGGCTAAGCAGCGTTTTCTGTCCGTACATCGTGACTTTGTAGGGGTCTTCCAGAATCTTGACGCCCGTCTCGTTGGCGAAGCCCTTGCCGATCATGAAATCGCGATTGCCGTGCATGAAGTACACCGGGATGCCGCCGTCGGTGAGCTTGCGCAGCGCTCGCTTGATCGTGAAATAGTGCGTGTTGGGGTCGTCGTCGCCGACCCACGCCTCGAACAAGTCGCCCAGGATATACAGGTCGTCCGCCTCGCTGGCCTCAGTCTCCAGGAATTGCAGGAACTGTTTGCCGATGTCCGGGCGATCGGCTTCGAGGTGCAGATCGGAGATAAACAGTGTCGTCATCGATTCTTACTCAAACGTGTAGCGCGAGGCTTTCTTGATAATGATGGGTATCACGGGCACGTCTTTCTGGAAATTGCCCTGTGGACCCGTCTGCACGCTGACGATCTTGTCCACGACCTCCATGCCCTCGATCACCTGGCCGAAGACCGTGTAGCCCCAGCTGCCCCTCAACTGGTCCTTGTTGGGATCAAGGCGCCGGTTGTCGGCCACGTTAATGAAAAACTGCGAATTGGCCGAATGCGGGTCACCGGTGCGCGCCATCGCGATCGTGCCGCGCAGGTTGCTCAAGCCGTTACCCGATTCGTTGGGAATGGTTGTGTCGTCTTCCTTGCGCTTGAGACCGGGCGTGAAGCCGCCGCCCTGGGCCATGAATCCGGGGATCACGCGGTGGAAGATCAGCCCGTCATAGAAACCGCCGTCCACCAATTCGAGGAAGTGGCCCACGGTCAGCGGCGCCTGGCGGCCTTTGAGTTCGAGGACGATGTCGCCCTCGCTCGTTTCGAGCTTGACGTAGGCATGCGCCGGCACCGGGTCCGCGGCGAGCGCGACCGTGCTCAGGAGCCCCAGTAGCAGGGCGATCAAGGTAGTCTTCATAGGGGCAAAATACCAAATTGACGCTTCCGGGTCGCGCCCGTATGATCGTGCCCGCGCGACCTGACCCAAGATGGTGCAGGGCGTGGCAAGATAGCGGGTATCGGGGCATGGCGCAGTCTGGTAGCGCATCTGCTTTGGGAGCAGAGGGTCGGCGGTTCGAATCCGTCTGCCCCGACCAACCTTCAACAGCCCGGGACGGTCGCCGCCGCCTCGCCATCGGCCAGGATGGCCGGGATCATCTGCAGCGTGCAGTCATTACTCATCACACCCACGTGGTTGTCTGCCATCGGGTAAATGGCGGCGATGTTGCAGGGTATCGGATGCCGCGGCGATTTTTTCGTCCCGAGAATGGGAGCCGGTGGCGCGCCCGCGCGCGTTGAGGCATACTCGCGCGCGCCCGGAGGCAG
>JASJCH010000102.1 GCA_030066075.1 Woeseiaceae bacterium | reverse complement strand
GAGGATATCTGTCGTCGCTTCGCCGCAAACGACGAACGTATCTCGTACATTCGTCAGGCAGAGAACATTGGGGCGATGCGGAATTTCAACTACCTCGCATCGCTCGCCGAGACGCCCTATTTCAAGTGGTGTGCGGCCGATGACCTGCTCGAGCCAACCTACCTTGCCAGTTGCGTTGAATTCCTGGAATCCAATCCGGACTACGTCTTGTGCCATACGAGCACGAAAACGATCGGCTTCGACGGCAGGGAGATGCCCAATGACATCATCAAATCGTCGGGTGCATCGGAGCGGGTTCCGAATGGCCTGAGGGACTCCTATCCGCAGTCGCGCCGATTCCGTGACGTACTGCTGGGCAATACCGCCGTCATGGACCTGTGGGGCATCTTGCGAACGGCAGCATTGCAGGACACGGGTTTGCTGCGTCCCTATATCGGCTACGAGAAAGTCCTGATGGCGGCGCTGAGCATCCGCGGCCGTTTTGCCGAACTGCCGCAGCAGTTGTTCAGTTACCGGATTCATCCCGACTCGATGTCCAGTAGTGTCGACAAGGACACCCGCCAGGAGTGGGTCACTCCGGGTTCTTCGCAGGCCGCGTACCCACGATTTCAGTACCTGATCGGCTACCTCGACGTGATCAACCAGGGTGAGATGTCGGTCGCACAGAAAATGCTGTGCCGGGCCGCCGTCGGCCGGTACCTGCTGCAGGTGTCGAAATGGCAGCGTGTACTCATGGAGAGCGTATTTGGCCGGCCTATTTACGACGGCAACGCGGAGATCGTAAAGGCGAACGTGGCCACCCAACGCGGCGGAGGCGACAGCTCATAGTGGCTTCCCGCCTCCACAGGCAGGCCGTTTTCAGCCTGGCCGACCAGGCAGTGTTTTCCGGTGCGATGCTCGTCGTGAACGTCCTGCTCGCGCGCTGGACCTCCCCCACGGAGTACGGCGTCTTTGCCGTCCTCTTCGCGCTTTTCCTCGTCTTCGCCGGGTTTCACAACGCGCTCATTATTGAGCCGATGTCGGTCTTTGGTGCACGCAAGGCAAAGCGTGCCCGGCGCACATACATGCGCCACGTCTGGCTCATGCACGCCCTGGTTGCCGTGTCGCTCGCCGGCATTGCCGCTATCGGTGGCCTTTTGCTGGAAGGCACCGCGCTGCAATCCTCAAAATGGGCCCTGCCGCTGGCGGTGCCGCTGGCCATGACGTTCTGGCTGACGAGGCGAGCCTGCTACATAGAATCGCACGCCGGCCGGGCATTGCTGCTGAGCGCGCTCTACGCGATCGGTGTAACGGCCGGAATTGCCTGGCTCAACGACACGGAGTCGCTGTCGGCGTTTTCGGCATTCGCCGTGATCGGCGTTGTCGGGTTCGTCGTGAGTCTGCCGGCCATGGTCCGCGTCTTCCTGCATCGGTCGGCGTCGTCCAAACTGACGTTGGCAAGCAGTGTTCGTCAGCACCTGAAATACGGCCGCTGGTCTTTCGGCGAGTCCATCGCGTTTGCGCTGGGCGCCAGTATCCTGCCGTTGGCGATTGCCTGGTTCATGACGGTCGGCGACGCGGGCAAGTTCCGGGCCCTGCAAATCCTGTTCCTGCCGCTCACCCACCTGACCGCGGGGCTCGGGCTGATGCTGTTGCCGATGATGTCGAGGCTGCGCGCGGCCGCCGATGTCGACCTCTACGTGGCGCGATCAAGAGCGCTGCTGGCCTGGTTCACGGCGCTGGCCGTCGCGTACGTAGTGCCGGTCCTGGTCTTCGGCCGCAGCCTCCTGACCCTGATCTACGGCAACGCCGAATACCTGGACCTCGCGTCCCTGCTGCCCTATCTCGCCCTGAGCTGTGTCACGACAGCCGCAACGGCCGCGATGATGATCGTGTTGCGGTCGGCGGAGCGCCCGGACCTCGTGTTCCTTGCCACCGTCGCCGGCTCGGCGGCGATGTTGACGTTCGGCATCGGCATGATTGCCGCATTCGGGTTGCCCGGGATCGCGGCAGCCCTGCTTCTCACCAGCGGCGTGACGGCGGTCGTGCTGGCCTGGACCGGCCGCGCCGTATTCGGCCGCTCGGATCCGACGATTGGTCGCCAGGTTCGTGAGGGCGCCAATGTCTGAGCGGCGTGTCGTATACCTGTGCCCAAGCTTTGCGCCCTACTGGGTGCAGATCTTCGACGCGATCGCCGATCGCGTCGGCTCGCATTTCACGGTCGTCACGCAGTCGATGCAGTCCGCGACCAATGCCAGGCTTGCGCAGTCCATGGGGCGGTTCAAGCGCCGTGTGCTGCGCGGTACGCGGCTGTCCCTGGCCGGACGCAGCTCGGAGCACGGCGTGGGAACGCCGTTCGGTCTGAATATCGCGCCCGCCCTGCCCATCGCTCTCATGCAGCTCAAGCCGCAGGTCGTTATCACCAATAACTTCAGCCTGTGGACGCTGGCGTCGATCAGGATGGGTTATCCGACCATCATTTTCTGGGAGGGCACGCACCACACCGAGCGCACGGTCCGGGGCTGGCGCTACCGGCTGCGTCGCTGGATGGCCGGGCGCGCCGGCGCTTTTGTCGTTAACGGGTCGGCCGCCAGGGCTTACGTCCACGAGAGCCTGTCGGTACCACATGACCGCATATTCGAAGGCGGCCTGTGTTGTGCGAATCCGCCCGATGAGCTGGTTCGGCGTTCCCGCGAGCGGCCGGACGGTGACGCGATCAACTATGTCTGCGTCAGCCGTCTCATCAAGGGCAAAGGTATCGATCACCTTCTGCAGGCTGCCGCGTTGCTGCGGCAGGACAATGCGACGGACCGGCCCTTTACGGTAACCATCGTCGGTGACGGACCCGAACATGAGGCATTGTTGCAGCTAACCCGCGAGCTGGGCCTCGACGACGTCGTGACCTTCGAAGGCGCCGTGCACCCGGACGCGATCTGGCAGTACTACGCGCAGGCGCACGTCAAGGTCCTCCCGACCCTGCAGGACAACTGGCCGCTGGTCGCACTCGAGGCCATGACGATGGGGCTGCCGCTGCTGCTGTCCCACTATGCGGGTTCGCACCAGGACCTGGTGCAGGAAGGGAGCAACGGCTACTCGTTCGACCCCGGGGACCATGGCCGTCTCGCAGAACTGATGGCCGTCTATGCGAGGGCTCCGGACCAGGTCACCGCGCAGGGCCGCCAAAGCCTGGACATTGTGCGCAAGTACGACGCTGACCGCGCCGCGACAGCTTTCATGCAGGCCCTCCGCATGGCGGAAAACGGACGCTAGGCGCGCAGTGCCATGGACTTCATTCTCGCACTGTACCTCCTGCTGGTCGCATCCCTGCTGCTGTTCCTGGCCCTGATCAAGCCGCCGCCCGTGATGGTCAGCGGTGTTCCCGAACGTCGCTGGGAACGACGCTGTAGCTGGTTGCTCGTCGTTACATTCCTTGGCGTCAACATACTGCGGCTGCAGTCACGAGCGATGGACGCGCTGGCGACGCAGGGCCTCTCGACCCAGAACAAGATCCAGGTGATCGTCGTGGCGGCGGCAGCTCTGTGGTGCGGCTACCTGCTCGCCAGCGGCAGGATCAGGATAGCGCGGCTCGTGTCGGGGCCGGGGTTCTGGCTGCTGGCACTCACCGGCGTCTTCGCATTGAGCGTGGCGTGGTCTACCTGGCCGACCCTCACCGTGTTCCGCGTAACCGAGCTCGCGGTCTTCTGGATCGTGGCCTGCCACGTGTTCGGCGGCGATGGCTGGTCCCGAAAATTCGAGTCATTGATGTGGGTAGCGTGGTGGATGTACGCAACCTGGGCCATCCTGCTGATCACGGGTTTCGTCGAGGGCGTGTCCACGGGCGGGTTGGTTGGCATCGCAACCTCGAACAGCGCGAGCTTGCTGACGGGTCTGCTGCTGCTCTGGACCGTGCATCGTTTCCTGACGGAATCGTCGTTGCGGCATGCCTGGAAGTTGCCGATGCTGGTGCTGTCGCTGATCGTCTTCGGCTCACTGGCCACGTTCGTGTTCGTGCTGTTCTGCACGGCAATCATGATGACCTTGCACACCCGAGGGCAGCTACGGTTCGTGATGATCTCCTGCGCCATCTGCCTGGCCGCCGCGGGTGCAAACATCCTCGTGGTGCAGACCGGGGAACCCGGTGCCGCACTGGTCGACACCACCAGCGCTTTGTCGGGCAAGTCGCGCGACAACATCACCGGCATGACCGGGCGGCTGGAACTATGGACCAATATCTGGGAGTCGACCCGCAGCCAGCCCTGGGGGTTCGGCTTCGCCGCATTCGAGCGAACGCTGGGCCTGAACAACGCGTCGCTGAGCTGGAAAGCCGGCAACGCGCATAACGGCTTCATCTCCGCGTGGCTCGGCGCGGGGTGGCTGGCGGTCACATTGCTCCTCGCGTTCCTGGTCTCGGTCTGGGCGAGACGGCGAACGATCGATGCGGAACAGCGGCCCGTGTTCGTGGCGCTGCTGGCGCTGTTGATTCTGAATAATCTGACCGTGCCGGCGATCGGGGGCCGGTTAACCGTCGCATTCCTCGTCCTTATGGCCCTCACCCACATTCCCGCGGTTCGTCAGCTCGGTGCGCGGCAGGTTGATCTGTATGAACGCGGTTGATCCCCTCGTCACCTGCGATCCGTCGTATCGCATCCTGCAGGTCTTCAACCAGTACCTGCAGTACGGCGGCGAGGAGAAGTCGGTCGCACGCATTCGCACCCAGCTGAGCCAGCAGCACCGGCTGATTAGTTGCACCTTCCACAGCGAAGACTGGGTCGGTGAGGACGCACCGATGCGATTGAGCCAGGTACTCCGCATGTTCTACAACCCGGCGGCGGTCCGGCAACTGGACCTGAGCATCCAGCGTGCCGCCCCGGATGCAATACTCCTGCACAACCTGTACCCGGTCGGATCGCCTGGCGTCTACAAGACGGCGCTGCGCAATGACGTTCCCATCATTCAGTACATTCACAATTTTCGGCCTTTCTCGGTCGGCGGAACGCTGTGGGCGAAAGGCCGCCTGTGTGAAAAATCACTGCACGGAAACTACTGGGACGAAATTCGCCTGGCCGCGTGGCAGGACTCGGTGCTGAAGACGGCGATATTCGCAACCGTCCTCAAGTTCCTGCATGCGACCGGCTGGCTGAGCGCGATCAAGGGGTGGATCGCAATATCCGAATTCATGCGTGACAAGTTCATCGAGGCCGGCATCGAACCGTCGAAAGTGCACATACTGAAGCATGCGTGGGACATGCAGACACGGGCCAGCGAGCAGGGACGCGACGACGGCCAGTACGTTTTTCTCGGCCGACTCGTCGAGGAAAAAGGCATCGGTGTATTGCTGGATGCGTGGCGCCGACTCGAGCAGGAGCTTGCCGAGAGCACACCCGAACTGTGGATCGGTGGCGACGGCCCGCTGACCGATGCGGTCCGGCGTGCGGCTGAACGCAGCGAGAAAATTCGTTACCTGGGATTCGTGAGTGGCGCCGAGAAGCGCGAAATCCTGACGAACTGCCGCGCCCTGCTGGCGCCTTCGATGTGGTGGGAGCCGTTGGGCCTGGTGACCTACGAGGCCTACGATTACAAGAAGCCGATGTTCGCGGCCGCGAGTGGCGGGCTTTCAGAGACCGTCGAGCATGGCCAGACCGGCTACCTGCACACGCCGGGCGATGCGCAACAACTTGCCGAGCAGGTCCTCGCCTTCCAACGATTATCGGGGTCCCGCCGACGGGAGATGGGTCGCGAGGGCAGGGTCTGGCTGGAACAGAATGCAATGCCGGACGCGTGGCACAACAATTTCAGGCAGATACTCGAGGCGACCCTGGGGGCCAGCTAGGCTCAGTGCCCTGCCCGCCGGCGAGCCGGCTGTCGCAGCAGCGAGTAGATGAAACGCGGATTGAGAATCAGGTAGCGTCGCCACAGGCGCCGCGGCTCCTGCAGCAAGCGGTGCAGCCACTGCAGTCCCGCCTGTTTAACCCATCGCGGCGCGTCCTTGGTGCGGCCGGTCAGGATATCGCACGCCGCACCAACGCCGATCATGACCGTCGTTGCAAGCTTCGGCGAATACTCGGCCATGAACCGCTCCTGCTTGGGCGCCCCGAGGCATACCCAGAAGAAGTCCGGGCGCAGTTCGTCCATGCGAGTAACAAGGTCCTGCTCTTCCGCTGAGTCGAGTGGCCGGAACGGCGGTGTGCACGTTCCAACGATTTTCAGTCCCGGATACCTCGCGCGCAGCACGTCCGCAAGCTCATCCGCGACACCGGGCGCGCCGCCGTAGATAAAATGAGTATGCCCGGTCTGCAAAGAACGCTGGCACATCGCCAGCATGAGCTCCGGCCCGTAAACACGCCCCATGTCCGCAAAGCCGCGGCTGCGGCCAATCCAGACCGTTGGCATGCCGTCCGGCGTCGTGAGCATGGACGAATTGAGCACCGTCTTGAAAGAAGGATCGTCCTGGGCCTCCATGATGCCGTGCACGCCGGTCACGGTGACATAGCCCCGGGTA